>NZ_JBHZCY010000043.1:0-64825 GCF_042786665.1 Kitasatospora sp. NPDC059146
AAGCCCTGTAAGGGGTGGAGTTGACCGGTACTAATAGGCCGAGGGCTTGTCCTCAGTTGCTCGCGTCCACTGTGTTGTTCTGAAACAACGACCCCGACCCGGGGAGAAGTTCACGGGTTGGTGCGGTTGACAGTTTCATAGTGTTTCGGTGGTCATAGCGTGAGGGAAACGCCCGGTTACATTCCGAACCCGGAAGCTAAGCCTCACAGCGCCGATGGTACTGCAGGGGGGACCCTGTGGGAGAGTAGGACGCCGCCGAACAATCATTCAGAAAAGCCCCTGATCCCTTCGGATCAGGGGCTTTTCGCATTTCCGTTGACGTATCGTCAGGGCATGGACGATCAGACAGCGGTCATTGCGAGCAACGTGCTCCGCCCCGAGCAGCGCGACGGCGCCCTGCGTGTTCTGGCGGAGGCCCAGGCGGTCGACGGCCGAGCCGCGGTCTCCGAGCAGGGCCGGCTGCGGCTGCGGAACGCCGAGACTCCCCGGCCGGGCGTCACCCACCTCATCGTGACCGAGGCCGAGAGCACGAGTGCGAGTGCGAGCGCCACCGTGGTCGGCTACGGCCAGGTGGAGGTGCCGGAGGCCGTGACGGCGAACCCGGCGGCCGAGCTGCTGGTCGACCCGGCCGCCCGCGGCCGCGGCCTGGCCCGCCCGCTGGTGGACGCCGTCCTGGAGCAGGCTCACCTGGTCGGCCGGGACGCGGTGGACTTCTGGGTGCACGGCGGTCACCCGGCGGCCCGGCACCTGGCCGGGGCCTACAGCGCCGAGCTGGTCCGGGAGCTGCGGCAGATGCGCCGCACCGGTCCGCAGACCGAGGCCGTGGCCGTCCCCGAGGGGATCGAGCTCCGCACCTTCCGTCCGGGTGAGGACGACGCCGAGTGGCTGCGGCTGAACGCCCTGGCCTTCTCCCACCACCCGGAGCAGGGTTCCTGGACGCAGCAGGACCTGGCGGAGCGGATCGCCGAGCCCTGGTTCGACCCGGCCGGCTTCTTCCTCGCGACCCGGGGCGGCAAGGTCGTCGGTTTCCACTGGACCAAGGTGCACCCGGCCACCGCCACCGAGCCGGAGCTCGGCGAGGTGTACGTCGTCGGGGTGGACCCGGCCGAGCAGGGCAGCGGCCTCGGCCGCGCGCTGACCGCCGCCGGCCTACGTCACCTGACCGGGTCAGGGGCCGGTGAGCGTGGACTGGAGACGGTCCTCCTCTACGTCGATGCCGACAACCCGGCGGCCGTCCGGGTCTACGAGCGACTGGGATTCACCGTCCACGAGGTGGATCTGATGTACCGCGCCCGGTACCAGGCGGACCGAGCAGCAGACCGTGCAGCAGACCGGGCGACGGACCGGGCGGCCGACCGCTAGACCCACGCCCGGTCCCGCGCCGCAGGCGGCCCGGTGGTAACGGAGCGGTCGCGGGCAGGGGGCGGCGAGGCCCGCCACCCCTTGCTCCGACCGACTCAGCTTTCCTCCTGGCCATGCGGTGTTTACCGTGGATTCAATTGCTGCCGCGAAGATCACAGGATGAAGTCCGTAGTGTCTCGCTCGTGCAGAGTCGACCGCCATTCCCCGGCCGGTCCTGTACGGACCGCGCCCGGTGGGTGGGTGCTGTCCCCGGGGGCGACCCGGGGCGAGGACGACGGCCCGCAGAGCCATTCGTGTCCGGACGCCGTCCTGCTGGAGGAGCTGGAACCCATGAGCATCCCCCGCCCCGTCCCTGCCCCGCTGCCGCCCACGGCGCGGATGTCCAGCGCGCTGGGCGTCCCGCCGGAGCTGCCGGCCACGGACGAGCAGGAGTTCGAAGCACTGCCGCAGGGCCGCTTCCTGGACCGTGAGCGGAGTTGGCTCGCGTTCAACGAACGCGTCCTGGAGCTGGCCGAGGACCCGGGGATCCCGCTGCTGGAGCGGGCGAAGTTCCTGGCGATCTTCGCGAGCAACCTGGACGAGTTCTTCATGGTCCGGGTCGCCGGCCTCAAGCGCCGGATCGCCACCGGTGTGGCCCAGCGCAGCGCGTCCGGCCTCCAGCCGCGTGAGGTGCTGGACCTGATCTGGACCCGCTCCCGTGAGCTGATGGCCCGTCATGCCGCGGCCTTCCAGCAGGAGGTGCTGCCGGACCTCGCCGCCGAGGGCATCGAGGTGGTCCGCTGGCCGGAGCTGGCCGAGAAGGAGCAGGCCCGGCTGCACACCCTGTTCCGGCAGAGGATCTTCCCGGTGCTGACCCCGCTGGCGGTCGACCCGGCGCACCCCTTCCCCTACATATCGGGGCTGTCGCTCAACCTCGCCGTGGTGGTCCGCAACCCTGTGTCCGGCCACAAGCACTTCGCCCGGGTGAAGGTGCCGCAGTCGCTGGCCCGCTTCCTGGAGGCCTCGCCCCAGCGGTACGTCCCGCTGGAGGACGTCATGGGCGCGCACCTGGAGGAGCTCTTCCCGGGGATGGAGGTGCTGGCCCACCACGCCTTCCGGGTCACTCGCAACGAGGACCTGGAGGTGGAGGAGGACGACACCGAGAACATCCTCAAGGCCCTGGAGAAGGAGCTGATGCGGCGGCGCTTCGGCCCGCCGGTCCGGCTGGAGGTCGAGGAGTCGATCGACCCCTACATCCTGGACCTGCTGGTGCGGGAGCTGAACATCACCGAGGCGGAGGTCTTCCCGCTGCCCGGTCCGCTGGACCTGACTGGTCTGTTCGGCATCGCCGAGCTGGACCGGCCGGAGCTCAAGTACCCGAAGTTCGTGGCCGGTACGGCCCGCGGGCTGACCGACGTCGAGTCCGCCTCGCAGCCGGACATCTTCGTCGCGATGCGCGAGCGCGACGTGCTGCTGCACCACCCGTACGACAGCTTCTCCACCTCGGTGCAGGCCTTCCTGGAGCAGGCCGCCGCCGACCCGGACGTGCTGGCGATCAAGCAGACCCTGTACCGCACCTCCGGCGACTCGCCGATCGTGGACGCGCTGATCGACGCCGCCGAGTCCGGCAAGCAGGTGCTGGTGCTGGTCGAGATCAAGGCGCGCTTCGACGAGCAGGCCAACATCAAGTGGGCGCGCAAGCTGGAGGAGGCCGGCTGCCACGTGGTCTACGGCCTGGTCGGGCTCAAGACCCACTGCAAGCTGTCGCTGGTGGTCCGCGAGGAGGGCGACACCCTGCGCCGCTACTCGCACGTCGGTACCGGCAACTACCACCCGAAGACCGCCCGGCTGTACGAGGACCTCGGCCTGCTCACCTCCGACCCGCAGGTCGGCGCGGACCTCTCGGACCTCTTCAACCGGCTGTCCGGCTACTCGCGCCGGGAGTCCTACCGCCGGCTGCTGACCGCCCCGCGCGGCCTGCGCGACGGGCTGGTCTCCCGGATCCACAACGAGATCGCCCACCACCGGGCCGGCCGGCCCGCGTACGTGAAGATCAAGGTCAACTCGATCGTCGACGAGGCCCTGATCGACGCGCTCTACCGGGCCTCGCAGGCCGGGGTTCCGGTGGACGTCTGGGTCCGCGGCATCTGCGCGATCCGGCCGGGGGTGCCGGGGCTGAGCGAGAACATCCGGGTGCGCAGCATCCTGGGGCGCTTCCTGGAGCACTCCCGGGTCTTCGTGTTCGGCAACAACGGCGATCCCGAAGTGTGGATCGGCAGCGCCGACATGATGCACCGCAACCTGGACCGCCGGATCGAGGCGCTGCTCAGGATCACCGATCCGGCGCACCGTGCCGAGCTGTCCGGGCTGATCGACCTCGGGGTGTCGGACGAGACCGAGTCCTGGCACCTGGGCCCGGACGGTGCCTGGGAGCGCCGTTCGCAGGACGCCGAGGGCAAGCCGTTGCGGCACGTCCAGGACCTGCTCATCGATTCGCGCCAGCGCCGCCGGGCCGCCACCTCGCGCTGACGCGTCCACTGATGCGAGCCGCCGGAGCAGTCGGGGCCCCCGGGGCCCCGGGGGGAGCTGCTCCGGCGGTCGGCCACCAGCCCCGGGGAAGGGCCCCGGGGGAACGGGGATCTACCACGCCATGACCGAAGCGCCGATGACGGCCCAGGCGGCCTCCACAGCGACCGCCGGGGACATCCTTTCCCGCCAACTCACCGCCCAGGCGGGCGCGTTCCTGCGCGCCCTGCCGCTCGCGGTGGGCGAGGTCGGCGCCAGACCGGGGTCGGCCGCGGCCGTTCCGGCGAGCGGCACCGCCGACCTGCTGCGGGCCGTGCGGCGGGTCGGCGGGCTGCTGCACACCTTCGGGGCCGTGTTCGAGCAGTCCTGGGCGCAGGAGTCGCGCACCGAACTGCGCTGGCTGCTGAACCTGTTGGCGCTGGAGCCCGGTTACGTCCGCCGCTCGGCCCGGCTGCTGGGCGCGGTGGACTCGCTGAGCGGCACCGACCCCGAGGGGACGGGCATGCTGGCCGGGCACGCGGGCGCCCCCAAGGCGCGGGCGCTGCTGGACCGGCAGCTGACCCTGGCCCGGACCAGGGCGCACTCCACGGTGCTCCAGGAGCTCCGCTCGGCCCGGCTGCACGCGCTGGCGGACCGGATGACCCTGCTGGTCGGCGAGGCGCCGCTGCTGGAGGCGGCCGGCGGCCGGGCGTCGGCGGTGCTGCGGCCGCAGGCGGCGGCCGCGTTCACCGCGCTGTCGGTGAGCGCCCAGCAGCTGCCGCTCCACCGGGCCGCGACCCCGTACGGCGGGGACGGGCTGCGCCGGCTGGGCGCGGTGCCGGCGGCGCGCGGGGCGGCGGACGCGGACTCCGCGCTGGCGGCCGACGACGCGCCCTGGTCGCGGCTGCGGATCCTGGTGAAGCGGGCCCGGTACGCGCTGGAGGTGTGCGCCCGGCCGTCCGCCGAGCTGGACGAGCTGGACGCGGTGCTGGCCCGGCACCAGGAGGCCGCGGACGCCGCGGTGACCGCCGCGACGGCGGCGCGCACCCCGCGGATCACCCCCGCGACCGCCTACGTGCTGGGCGTGGTGCATGCTGATCAACGACTGGAGGTCGAGGCGGCGCGGTACGCCTTCGGCCGCCGGTGGCCCGAGCTCCCGCCGTCCCCGGACGGCTGGCTGGAGCTCCCCCCTGCCGAGGGCCGGGGGCATTCCCCCGCACCACGGACGGCTTGAATTGCACGATCGCCTGCGCACCGGGCGGGCAGCGGACCCGACGGTGGGACCGGCCGTGAACCCGGCGGCGGCCCGGGCCGCGGGCCCGGCGGCCGCACCGGCCCGCGGCCCGGTGGTCCTGGCGGCGGGCGCGGTGCTCTGGCTGCCCGGCCGGCCGAAGCCCAGCGGTCGGCTGGGGCGGCCGCGGATCGCGGTGATCCACCGCCCGAAGTACGACGACTGGAGCCTGCCGAAGGGCAAGCTCGACCCGGGGGAGGGCGTGGTCGAGGCGGCGCTGCGCGAGGTGCGGGAGGAGACCGGCTTCGACTGCCTGCTCGGTCCGGAGCTGCCCGTCCAGCACTACCTGGCCCAGGGTCGTCCGAAGGAGGTCCGGTACTGGGCCGCGGTGCCGACCGTCGGGGCCTTCCGGCCCAACCGTGAGGTCGACCGCCTGGACTGGCTGCCCGCGGGCAAGGCCCGGGCGCGGCTGACCCATGACCGCGACCGGTTGCTGATCGATGCGCTGCTGGTGATCCTGGGTGCGAAGCCCGTACGGACGGGCGGGTCGGGGCCGGTGGAGGAACGGCGGAAGTGATCTCCCCGCGCCCGCGCCGTGACGCAACCGTTACTACGTGACGTAGTTTCCTGTCATCCGTTCGAGGTTCACTTTCCGTTCACTTGCGACCGGCTGTCGTGTCACTTACCCGGCCTAACTTCGGGACTACCGGCGGGCCGAACGGGCCCCGGACCACAGCAAAACCCATGCTCAGCCGTACTCCTGCGGCCTGCGCAGCGGGCAATGCCACAGAAAGGGACACCCCTGTGAAGCTCCAGCGGAACGGCCGCTCCAAGGCCCTCGCCATCGGTGCCATGGCGCTCGTCAGCTCGCTGTCGCTCGCTGCCTGCGGGTCGGACGACAACAACAAGACGGCGTCCAGCGGTTCCAGCGGCTCCTCCGCGGCCGGTGCCGCGGTCAACTGTGGCAAGGCCGGCACGCTCCTGGGCGCCGGTTCGACCGCGCAGGCCCCGGCGATCGACGTGTGGAAGACCAACTTCGGCGCCGCCTGCTCCGGCACCACGGTGAACTACAGCGGCGGCGGCTCCGGTGCCGGTGTCCAGCAGTTCACCCAGGGCAAGGTCGCCTTCGCCGGCACCGACTTCGCCCTCAAGCCGGCCGACGTCGACGCCTCCAAGGCCGTCTGCACCGGCGGCAAGGCGATCGACCTGCCGATGGTGGCCGGCCTGGTCTCGCTGGTCTACAACGTCGAGAACGTCGACAACCTGGTCCTGGACGGCCCGACCGCCGCCAAGATCTTCGACTCGCAGATCACCAAGTGGAACGACCCGGCCATCGCCGCCCTGAACCCGGGCGCCAAGCTGCCGGACGCCGAGATCCAGAGCTTCCACCGCTCCGACGACTCCGGCACCACCTTCAACCTGACCTCCTACTTCGCCAAGACCGGTGGCGGCGCCTGGAGCGCCGAGCCGAACAAGGCGTGGAAGGGCAAGGGCGGCCAGTCCGCGAACGGCAGCGCCGGTGTCTCGGCCCAGATCAAGCAGGTCAAGAACTCGATCGGCTACGCCGAGCTGTCCTACGCCCAGACCAACAACCTGAAGAGCGCCCAGATCGCCACCGGTGCCGCCAAGCCGGTCGAGGCGACCGCCGCCAACGCCGCGCTCACCATCGCCTCCTCCACCGTCACGGGCACCGACGGCGACCTCGCCCTCTCCCTGGACTACGGCACCAAGGCCGACAACGCCTACCCGATCGTCCTGGTGACCTACGAGATCGCCTGCGACAAGG
Organism: Kitasatospora sp. NPDC059146; assembly: GCF_042786665.1. Classification (NCBI taxonomy): domain Bacteria; kingdom Bacillati; phylum Actinomycetota; class Actinomycetes; order Kitasatosporales; family Streptomycetaceae; genus Kitasatospora; species Kitasatospora sp. NPDC059146. The sequence continues at coordinate 6,864 of NZ_JBHZCY010000043.1, forward strand.
GCAACAAGGCCGAGACGCTGGACACCCTCAAGTCCTTCCTGAACTACACCATCAGCGACGCCGCCCAGAAGTCGATCGGCGACAAGGGCTACGTCCCGATGCCGGCCGCGATCGGCGACAAGGTGAAGGCCGCGGTCGGCACCCTCGCCTGACCCGACAGGACCCCCGGTGGGACGGCCCCGTGAGCGAGGGGGGCCGGGGCCGTCCCGCCGGAACGCACCAACCCAGCACCAACGTCCGGGGCACCGCCGCCATGGTGCCGACCCCCTACCGGGGCGGCACCACCAGACCGGAGTAGACCAATGACTTCATCCTCCCCTGCCGCCCCGCGAGGCAGGGAACGCCGACAGCGCGACAGCCGCGTCGGCGACAAGATCTTCATGAACCTCGCCCGCGGTGCGGGCATCCTGCTGCTGGTCATCATGGCCGCGATCGCCGGCTTCCTGGCCTGGCGCTCGGTCGTGGCCCTCGGCAACAACGACGGCAACTTCCTCACCACCTTCGAGTGGACGCCGGACGCCCCGAAGCCGGTCTTCGGCATCGCCGTCCTGGCCTTCGGCACGATCGTCAGCGCCGTGATCGCGATGGCGATCGCCGTCCCGGTGGCCATCGGGATCGCGCTGTTCATCTCGCACTACGCGCCGCGCCGGATCGCCCAGCCGTTCGCCTACCTGGTCGACCTGCTCGCCGCCGTCCCCAGCATCGTCTACGGCCTCTGGGGCGCGCTGTTCCTCGTCCCGCACATGGACGGGCTGACCAGCTGGCTCAACCAGTACCTGGGCTGGACGTACATCTTCGACCAGACCAGGACCGGCACCCCGCGCAACCTGTTCACCGTCGGCATCCTGCTGGCGATCATGATCCTGCCGATCATCACCGCGGTCTCCCGCGAGGTGTTCCGCCAGGTGCCGCGGATGCACGAGGAGGCGGCGCTCGCCCTCGGCGCGACCCGCTGGGAGATGATCCGCACCGCGGTGCTGCCGTTCGGCCGCCCCGGCATCATCTCGGCCTCGATGCTCGGCCTCGGCCGGGCGCTCGGCGAGACCATCGCGGTCGCGGTGGTGCTCTCCGCCAACAGCGTCCTGTCGCTGCACATCCTGGACGCCGGCGGCGGCACCTTCGCGCAGAACATCGCGCTGAAGTTCGCCGAGGCCGGCAACAACGGCCGCGACGCCCTGATGGCCTCCGGCCTCGTCCTGTTCGTGATCACCCTGCTGGTGAACGGTGCCGCGCGACTGATCATCGCCCGCCGCAAGGAGTACTCGGGGGCCAACGCATGACCACCGTCACCGTCCCCGAGGACGCCCGGCCGCAGGTCGGCCCGAAGCTCACCGCCAACCGGCTGCCCAAGTGGACCCCGCCCGTCGTCGCCGTCGGCTCGATCGCGGTCGGCTGCGGGATCGGCGCCGCCGCCGGCCTGGAGAGCCACCTCCAGTGGGGCCTGATCTCGGCCCTGCTGTTCCTGGCCGGCAGCTACCTGATCTCGGCCCAGGTCGAGGGCCGCCGGCAGGCCAAGGACCGCTTCGCCACCTCGGTGGTCTGGGTCGCCTTCATCCTGGCCGTCGTCCCGCTGGCCTCGCTGACCGTCTACACGGTCCAGCAGGGCATCGGCGTGGTGAACGGGAACTTCCTGAGCCACTCGATGAAGGGCGTGATCCAGAGCGGCCCCGGCGGCGGCATCTACCACGCGCTGCTCGGCACCCTCCAGCAGGTCGGCCTGGCCACTGTGATGGCCGCCCCGCTCGGTCTGCTGACCGCCGTCTACCTGGTGGAGTACGGCCGCGGCCGGCTCGCCAAGGCGGTCACCTTCTTCGTCGACGTCATGACGGGCGTCCCGTCGATCGTCGCCGGTCTGTTCATCCTCTCGCTCTGGAACCTCGCCCTGGGGTTCAGCTACTCCGGCTTCTCGGGCAGCCTCGCGCTGGCGATCCTGATGATCCCGGTCGTGGTCCGGTCGACCGAGGAGATGCTCAAGCTCGTCCCGAACGAGCTGCGCGAGGCCTCGTACGCCCTCGGTGTGCCGAAGTGGAAGACCGTCCTGCGGATCGTCCTCCCCACCGCGATCGGCGGCATCACCACCGGTGTGATGCTCGCGGTCGCCCGCATCACGGGCGAGACCGCCCCGGTGATGATGCTGGTGTTCGGCGCCGACTACATCAACAGCAACCCGTTCGACGGACCGCAGCAGTCCCTGCCGATGTACATCTGGCAGCAGTACTCGGTGGTCAACAACGACTTCGGCTACGCCCGCGCCTGGGGTGCCGCGCTGGTGCTGATCGCCTTCGTGATGGGGCTCAACCTCATCGCCCGGGGCATCGCACGCTGGCGCTCGCCCAAGGCCGGACACTGAGCGACCACTGACGTACGAAACAGCATTCATTAGCGGCCCTCCGGCCGCGGGCGAGAGAAGCAACGATCATGGCCAAGCGCATCGACGTCAGCGGACTGTCGGCCTACTACGGCACCACCAAGGCCATCGAGGACATCTCGATGAGCATCGAGCCCCGCTCGGTGACCGCCTTCATCGGCCCCTCCGGCTGCGGGAAGTCCACCTTCCTGCGCACCCTCAACCGGATGCACGAGGTGATCCCCGGCGCCCGGGTCGAGGGCAAGGTCCTCCTGGACGACGAGAACCTGTACGCCTCCAACGTCGACCCGGTCGCCGTGCGCCGCTCGATCGGCATGGTCTTCCAGCGCCCGAACCCGTTCCCGACCATGTCGATCTACGACAACGTGGTCGCCGGGCTCAAGCTCGCCGGCGTGCGGAAGAAGGCCGTCCTGGACGAGGTGGTGGAGCGCTCCTTGAAGGGCGCCAACCTCTGGAAGGAGGTCCACACCCGACTGAACAAGCCGGGCGCCGGCCTCTCCGGCGGTCAGCAGCAGCGCCTGTGCATCGCCCGCGCGATCGCGGTCGAGCCGCAGGTCCTGCTGATGGACGAGCCCTGCTCCGCGCTCGACCCGATCTCCACCCTCGCCATCGAGGACCTGATCGGCGAGTTGAAGTCGCAGTTCACCATCGTCATCGTGACCCACAACATGCAGCAGGCGGCCCGCGTCAGCGACCGCACCGCCTTCTTCAACCTGGCCGGCGTCGGCCAGCCGGGCAAGCTGATCGAGCTGGACGACACCCAGCGGATCTTCTCCAACCCGTCGGTGCAGGCGACCGAGGACTACATCTCCGGCCGCTTCGGCTAGACCGACCCCAGCTGTCCCGCGGTGCTGCATGGCGGTGCCGCCGCGGGACATGAAGAAGGGCCCGCCCCCGAGATGTGGGGGCGGGCCCTGTCAGTTGTCGGCCGGGGCGGAGCGTCGGCGGTCAGCCCCAGAAGAGGTGGACGAACCAGTACATCAGCGCTGCGACGACGGCGGCCGCCGGCATCGTGATGAACCAGCCGAGCACGATGTTCTTGGCGACGCCCCAGCGCACCGCGCGGATCCGCTTGGTGGCCCCCGCGCCCATGATCGCCGCGGTGATCACGTGGGTGGTGGAGATCGGCGCCTTGAAGACGAACGAGGTGATGTACATGATCACCGAGGAGGTGGCCTCGGCCGCGAAGCCCTGCGGCGGGTCCAGCTCGATGATCTTCCGGCCGAGGGTCCGCATGATCCGCCAGCCGCCCGCGTAGGTGCCCAGCGAGAGCATGGTCGCGCAGGAGATCTTCACCCAGACCGGGATGTCACCGGTGGTCTGGTGGCCCGAGATGGTGAGCGCCATGACCACGATGCCCATGGTCTTCTGGGCGTCCTGCAGACCGTGGGCCAGCGCCATCGCGGCGGCCGAGGCGGTCTGGGCGACCCGGAAGTTGCGCTTGGCCTTGTGCGGGTTGGCCCGGCGGAAGATCCACAGGATCGCCAGCATCACGATGAAGCCGCCGACCAGGCCGACCACCGGCGAGACGATCATCGGGACGACGATCTTGTCGATCACGCCGCTCCAGATCACCTCGGTTCCGCCGGCCAGGGCCGCACCCACCAGGCCGCCGAACAGCGCGTGCGAGGAGGAGGACGGCAGACCGAAGTACCAGGTGACCAGGTTCCAGGTGATCGCCCCGACCAGGGCCGCGAAGAGGATCGCCATCCCCTGGTTGCCGGTCGGCGTCTCGATGATCCCGCTGGAGACGGTGTGCGCCACCCCGCTGCCCAGGAAGGCACCGGCCAGGTTCATCACGGCGGCCATCGCGAGCGCGGCCCTCGGGGTCAGCGCCCGGGTGGAGACCGACGTGGCGATCGCGTTCGCCGAGTCGTGGAAGCCGTTGGTGTACGTGAAGAAGAACGCAACGCCGATGACGGCGATGAGTGCAGCCATGTCCACGAGGGTCAGGACTCCTTGACGGCGATGGTCTCCACCGTGTTGGCGACGTGCTCGAACGCGTCCGCCGCCTCCTCAAGGACGTCCACGACCTGCTTGAGCTTGAGGACCTCGATGGCGTCGTACTGACCGGAGAACAGGTGGGCGAGCAGCTTGCGGTGGATCTGGTCGGCCTGGTTCTCCAGCCGGTTGACCTCGATCCAGTACTCGGTCAGGTTCGACATGCTGCGCAGGTTGGGCATCGCCTCGGCGGTGAGCTCCGCGGCGCGCGCCAGCACCTCGATCTGCTGCTCGACGCCCTTCGGCAGGGTCTGGATGTCGTAGAGGACGACCAGGTCGACGGCCTCCTCCATGAAGTCCATGATGTCGTCCAGCGACGAGGCGAGGCTGTAGATGTCCTCGCGGTCGAAGGGCGTGATGAAGGAGGAGTTCAGCTGGTGGAAGACGGCATGGGTGGTGTCGTCCCCGGCGTGCTCGGCGGCGCGCATGCGCTCGACGATCTCCGCGCGGGCCGACACGTCTGATCCCAGCAGTTCGAGCAGGAGCTTCGATCCGACGACGAGGTTCTCCGCAGCGGCGGCGAACATGTCGTAGAAACTCGTCTCCTTCGGGGTCAGGCTAAAACGCACGGAATTCTCCGATGTGCGGGGTACGGACTGAACGATGCTAGGTGCAACCGAGCGCGATCGCGCAAACGGGGTGGTGACCTGGGAGGCGGAACCTCCCCTTCCGTTCGGCTGCCGCACGGGCTGTCCCGGACCGCGCCGCCAGGTGCGGACGCAAGGACTCAGTCTGACGGAACCTCGACGCGTTTGCCCCGTCCCGCGTGCGGAAGACCGGGGCGCCGCTCAGACGGGTTAACCCCGCCGCGACCCCGACCAGGCCGTTCGGCACATGCCGGGTGGGCCGTCGGAACACCACGCGGGGCCCCGGTGTTGGACACTGGAGGCCGACGCAGCCACCAGGCACCCAGACGAAGGCGGGCCGATGACCACGACGCAAGCGCGCACCGAGCCGGACCACGCGCCCGGGACCGGCCCCGGGGCCGACACCCCCGCCGCCGAGGGCCACGGCGCCGCGGACCACGGCGACGCGGAGCACGGCGGGCACAGCCCGCACGGCCCGCACGGCTACAGCGCGCAGAAGGACGCCCACCTCAAGCGGCTGCGCCGGATCGAGGGCCAGATCCGCGGCCTCCAGCGGATGGTGGACGAGGACGTCTACTGCATCGACGTGCTCACCCAGGTCTCGGCCGGCACCAAGGCCCTGCAGTCCTTCGCGCTCTCCCTGCTGGAGGAGCACCTGCGGCACTGCGTCGCCGCGGCCGCCGAACAGGGCGGCACCGAGCTGGACGCCAAGGTCGCGGAGGCCTCGGCCGCGATCGGCCGACTGCTGCGCAGCTGACCCCCGGGGGCCGTCAGCCCTCGCCCTCCCGCTCGGTCCGGGCCGGGTCCACCCGGTCCAGCAGCACCTCGTCGATCCGCTCGGTCGGCAGCCGGTCACCGGCGCTGGCCGTCGCGGCGATCATCAGCTCGCCGGCCAGCTCGATCTCGTCGAGGGCCGCGTCGTCGTGGCCGCCGCTGCGGCCGCCCGTGGACGACACCACCTGCACCACCCCTTCAGTGCCTCGCCAGCCCGGGCGGCAGCCACCCGACGTCCAGCCTAGGCACTCCGGGGCCCGTCCACATGGCACGGACGGGCCATCTCGGCGCCGCCGAAACGGGTGACCGTCGCTCCCCGGACGGCCACCCGCGCCGGCGGCGCCCCGTTCCGCCCCGGCGCCGGGGCGCTACTTCGGGCTCTCCGTCGGCTTCATCTGGTAGATGTCCGAGGCCGGCGGCTCGGCCGCCTCGACCGGCTTGCCGAAGTCCGACAGGGCGGTGGTCGAGGTGACCTTCACCTGGTCCTTGGCCTCCTTCGAGCCGGCCACCCCGGCGAAGGTGAACACCTCCACCACCTTGTGCAGCCGCCCCTGGTCGTCCAGCCAGGCGTCGTACGGGACCTCCTTGACGGTGAAGGTCTGCCCGCCCATCCGCAGGCCGTCCCCGCCCCGGCCGCCGGTGGCGTCGGCCGCCTTGGCCAGGTCCAGGGTGCCGCGGTAGTGGTGCAGCGGGGTGCCGTCCACCGTCTCGGTGCCGACCAGGTCGGCCTTCTGCACCCCGCGCAGCGCCCCCGCCGCCGTGGCCGGATCGGTGGCGCCGCTGCTGACCAGGTTGCCGTCCGGCAGCTGGCGCACGTCCAGCTTCACCCACTTGCCCTCGGGCACCTTGGCACCGCTGTTCTGCAGGTAGACGGTGCCCGGCAGGACCACCTCGACGATCTTCCCGGTGGTCGCCGCCCCCGGCGGCACCTGGACCTCCAGCCGGCCGATCCGCTTCACGTAGTCGTAGCCGCCGGTGCCGGAGAAGGACGCCTTCTTGTCCGCGGACTCCGTGACCAGCTCGGTGGCCGCGTGAGCGGAGCCGGTGCGACCGGTGATGTCCGCCGCGCCGCGCACCGCCGCCACCGGGTCGGCGGCCAGCTGGTCGGGCGCGTTCGACTGCTGGTCGGAGGAGCCGCCACCGGAGTGGGCCGAGCACCCGGCCGCCCCCGCGGCCAGCGCGGCGGCGAGCACGGCGGCGCCGGCCGCCGCGCGCAGGCGCGGCCCCGGACGGCGCGCCGGCCGCCCGGTTCGCTGCTGGTCGGTCATCTTCATCCTCGCGACAACCCCCTCGGGACCGACTGCCCCGCCGACTGCGGCACCGGCTGGGGCGCCGGGAGGGCAGAGCTCTTTCCGGGCAAACGAGTTGGCTCGCGAAGGGTTACGGGTCCGGCGGGAACCGGCGGGTGTCGCGTGAGGGTCGCCCGGCGCGTTACGGTGAATCCCGTGCACAGTGAGCTGCCGGTCGCCCCCGGCACCACCCCGATGCCAGAGCACCGCGTCGCGCTCAGCGAACGCGGTTCCTTCGCCTTCGCGACCTGCAGCTGCGGCTGGTACTCCGCTGCCCGCCGCTCCCGGGACCTGGCCCGCCGCGAGGGGGCCGACCACCTCGCCGAGTACGGGGCCGACGCACCCTAGGGGCGTCCGGACCCGTCCGGACCCGTCCGGACCGTTCGGTGCGGCGGGGTACTCCGGGCCCTCAGGCCGCGAGGTCGGACTCCGGCGGCTGCTCCTCCCGGCGCACCGCTCCCCGCCCGCGGCGCCGGCCGCGCCGCTCGGTGCCCCGGCCGGCGGCGGCCCCGCGCTCCGGGGCCCGGACCAGCGGGGCCACCGCCGTCCGGGTCAGCGCGTGGCAGAACGGGACCAGCACCGCCATCGCGATCGGCGCCAGCAGCAGCACCACGGCGACGGCCAGCGCGAAGCCGCCGATCACGTCCGTCGGGTAGTGGACGCCCATGAACATCCGGCAGAAGCCCTGGAGCAGGGCCAGGCCCCCGGCGATCCAGCCCAGCTTCCGGTTCACCAGGAACAGCGCCACCGCCACGGCCATCGTCATGGTCGAGTGGTCGCTGACGAAGGAGTGGGTGCCGGCCTTGCCGTCCACCAGCACCAGCAGCCCCGGGTGGTCGACGAAGGGCCGCGGCCGGTCCACGATCGCGGCGATCGGCAGGTTGGCCAGCTCGGCGACGGCCACCGAGAGCGGCACCCAGAGCAGCCCGGCGATCGCCACCGGCGCGTCCGGGCGGCGTCTGGCCTGCAGCCAGCCCACCAGCCCGAGCAGCGCGAGGCCGATCAGGATGCCGTACTCGCCGATCCACGACACCGCGTGGTCCAGCCACTGCGGGGAGCGCTTGGCCAGGCCGTTGACGGCGTAGAGCAGACCGAGGTCGGGGTTGGTCGTGTCGGCAAGCGGCGTCGACACGCCGCACCTCCTTCTGGTCCGCTGCACCTGTTCGATCCCGCCGGGGCCCGCCCGGCGGGCGAAGCTGACGAGGGACCACCGGACCCAACGTCATCGCCGGGACCCAGCGTTCCACGGAAACGCGCGGTTATGGAAACTTGACTCAGCGTCCACAGGCCGCACACAGATCGGTGGACGACTCAGCCGGTCCCACCGGTTGCGGTGGCTCCGTTGACCCGCCCCGCGGCCGTCGGGGCGGCCGGTGCGGCGGCCGCGGGCCGGCTGCCGGGGGCGGTCGGGGTCGGGGTCGGGGCCGTCGTGCCCGGGCGGCTCGGGGCGTTGACCGCGCCGCTGGTGTTGTTGCGCGTCGGCAGCGCCTGGGCGCCGTCCGTGGTGACCCGGGTCGCCCCGATGTACTCCTTGGTGTCGATCTTGTCGTAGCGGATCACCGCCCCGGTGTGCGGCGCGTTGATCATGTAGCCGCCGCCGACGTAGATCCCCACGTGGTGGATGCTCCGCGGATCGCTCAGGTCGGTCGCGAAGAACACCAGGTCGCCCGGCCGGAGCTGATCCCGTGACGGGTGCGGTCCGGCGTACCACTGGTCGTTGGCCACCCGGGGCAGGGCGATGCCCACGGTGGCGAACGCGGCCACGGTGAGCCCGGAGCAGTCGAACCGCCCGTTCTGCCAGGCCGCCCCGTCCCCGCCCCACAGGTACGGCGTGCCGAGCTTGGTCTGCGCGAAGTAGATCGCGGCGGCCGACTGCGCGGACACCTCCACCGGCGCGGTCGGCGCGGCGAAGCTCCGGGCCATCGCCTGGATGTTCCGCACGTACCCCTGGGTCTCCCTGTACGGCGGGACGCCCCGGTTCGACGTCACCGCGTACGGGCCGGCGTTGTAGGCGGCCAGCATGTTGGCCTGCGGATCGCCCGGCACGCCGGCCACGTCCTTGGCGAGCGCGCAGTCGTAGACCGCCGCGGTGGCGATCGCGTCGTACGGGTTCCAGACGTCCTTCTTGCCGTCCCCGTCACCGTCCGTGGCGTACATCGGCCAGGTGCCCGGCATGAACTGCGCCATTCCCTGTGCCCCGACGCCGGATTGGGCCTTGGGGTCGAAACCGCTTTCCTGGTACAGCTGCGCCGCGAGCATCGGCGGGGAGATCTCCGGGCAGAGCGAGCCCCACTTCTGGATCGCGTCCTGGTAGGCCGCCGGAACGGTGCCGGGGGAGAGGGCGGAACGATTCGCCGCCAGTTGCGGTGTCCCACCCGCCGCATACGTCCCCATCGTCACCAGACCGAGGAACCCGAACGCGACAACTCCCGCCGCAGCGGCGGCCGTACCGGCCTTCCGGAGTACCATCAGCACCATCCCGACGAATCGTCAGTCGAAGTGTCCCGGAAGGCGTTGCTCACCGCAATCATCAGAGATACAAAGAGTGAGCGCTATCCTTCGTACGGTGGACATCCTCGCGTACGTGTCCGATGCCTCACGACCAATCCGCGAGAAGTAGCCAAGTCGACATCAGATCTGGCCAAGAATAGGCACCGACCCTTCGCGCGGGCGGGGTCCGGGCCCTTGAATTTGCCTGATCGGGCGGTGAGATGGAAATGAACCTGAGCAGCGTGCACACCTATGCGGTCGGCCACCTGGCCGAGGACCCTCCCAAGAAGCCGAATATCGACACCATCATCGGCGGGATCGCCCCGGACTGGGGCCCCTTCGCCAGCCTCGGGTCGGAGGCCCGGGTGATGGTCGAGGTCATCATGGCCGTCGCCATCCTCGTCTGTCTCGGCCTCGCGGTGTGGGGTGCGGCCAAACAGCGGATCGGCGCGACCGCGATGCGGGACAGCTTCGGAGCCGAACAGGGCAAGGGGCTGATCATCGCCGGGCTGACCGGCGTGTTCATCATTGGATCACTCGGCACTCTGTTCACCATTGTCTACGGCATGGCTATCTGACGATCGGACAGCAGTGACCCGGCCCGCCTGACGACAGGTTCCCGCCCGGACCTCCCCAGAGGGCCGACCCGCCAGGAGTCCACCCCCCGTTCCCACCCCCCGTCCACGCCCGCCCCCGGACGGAGGGCCCCCGGAGCCGCCCGGCTCCCCGCACCAGGAGGGCCGCCGTGCCGTTGTCCGACGACCAGCCGCACACCCGTACGCGGCTGCCGGTCGACGAACAGCCCTCCGCACTGCCGACCAGCCGTCAGTCCAGGCCGCTGCGCACCCTGCTGACCGTCCTCGTCGTCGTCACCCTGCTCGTCGTCGCCATCTCCGTCGCCAACCGCGGCAAACCGGACCCCGGCAGCGGCGGCAGCTCCGCCGACCGGGCTGCCCCCAGCGCCGGCTCCGGCGCAGGCCCCGCGCCCAGCGGCGACCAGCCCGTCGGCACCACCGTCAACGGCATCGCCTCCGGCTACCCGCACAGCGACCAGGGCGCCCAGTCCGCCGCCGCCAACTACGCGGTGGCGATCGGCTCCGCGGACATGTTCCGCGCCGACAGCCGCCACACCATCGTCGCCACCGTCGCCGACCCGGGCTCCGCCGCGGCCCTGCAGAGCCGGCTGGACCAGGGCTTCGGCGGCGACACCGTCGCCCGCTACGGCCTCGACGCCCAGGGCCACGCGCCCAAGGGCCTCACCTTCGTCAGCCGCACCGTCCCCGTCGGCACCAAGTCGACGGCCTACGCCGACCAGGACGCCAAGGTCGAGGTGTGGTGCACCGGCCTCACCGGCCTCGCCGGCCAGAGCTCCGTCCAACCGGTGACCGCCAACTGGTTCACCCTCACGCTCTCGCTCCACTGGACGGGGAGCGACTGGAAGCTGACCGACTTCACCAGCAGGCAGGGCCCCGCGCCGATGCCCGGAGACCAGCAGGCCGCCACCGCCGAGGAGATCACCGGCGCCGTCCAGCAGTTCGGGGGGTTCCGCTATGCCCGTTGACCAGAGCACACGCCGAACGACCGCACGTCGTACGACCGCGCGCAGAGCGGGGACGCTGGCCGGCGTCCTCGCCGCCGTGCAGTTGACGGCGATGCTGGCCGCCCAGAGGGTGTTCGCCGAGCCGTCGCCGTCGCCGACCGCGACTCCCACCTGTCAGAAGGTCGATCTCCCGATCCCCGGCAGCGACGCCGGGTGTGCTCCCAACGGGGCCGTCGTCATTCCCGGCGGCGGCGCCGTCAACAACGTGACCGATCCGCTCGGGTCGCTCGCCAAGGGGTGTGCGCAGGCGGCGGCGTGGGTGGTGCGGAACCTGTCGGGGGCGATCGACGGGACGACGTCGGTGGACTTCACCAACCAGTCGTTCCTGCAGCAGTACGCCGTGGTGTTCGCCGTGTCGACGGTGATCACGCTGGTGCTGTGGCTGCTGGCGGTGACCAAGCGGGCGGTGCGCGGGGCGTCGTTGACGACGGCGATCTCGGAGGCGGTCGGCTTCCTGTGGCTGACGGTGGTGGCCTCGGCGTTCACGCCGTTGATCCTGTTCACCGTGGTGAGCGTGACGGACGGGCTGACGAAGGCGATCGCGGTCGGGACGAAGTCGGACACCGGGACGTACCTGGGCGGGTTCGCCGACACCCTGGAGAAGGGGAACGTCGGCGGCGGCCCGCTGATCCTGGTGCTGGTGTCGCTGGTCGCGGTGCTGGCGGCGGCGGTGCTCTGGATCGAGCTGGTGATCCGGGCGGCGATGCTGTACGTGGGGGCGCTGCTGGGGACTGCGGTGTACGCGGGGCTGGTGGACCGGCAGTTGTGGAAGCACGTGCGCCGGTGGGCCGGGATGATGCTGGCGGTGGACCTGGCGAAGCCGATCATCGTGATCATCCTGGGTCTGGCGGGCGCGGTGGCGACCGGGGCCGGGGCCAACGACGACTTCGCCCGGGTGCTGTCCGGGTTGGCGATCCTGTTCCTGTCGATCTTCGCGAGCGCCGCGGTGTACCGCTTCGTCCCGACCTTCGGCGACGAGATGCTGAACATGCGCGGGGCCCGGGCCAGTGCGGTGCAGGCCGGTTCGGCGATGATCAACGGGACCGCGAACCTGATGAAGCAGGGCATCTCCACCCACGGCGACCGCGGTCCGCAGGGGGCCGGGGGCGGCGGGGGTGCGGGCGGCGGCTCGGTCGCGCCCGGCATCGCCGCGCACGCCGGCCGGACGCCGTCCCCGCCGCCGCAGGCCGGGCCGCCGCCGCAGGCCTCGGTTCCGAACCGCGACAGCAATCCAGCGAAGGGAGGGTGACGGGTAAGTGAGCAGCGAACCGCTCGGCCAGTACGGGGCCCAGTACGCCCAGCCGTACGTGCACCAGCGCCGCACCTACCTGATCGGCAAGGCCCGCCCGAACGCGGTGATCGGCCGCAACCGGGAGTCCGGGGAGATCATCCTGATCATCTTCGGGGCGTTCCTCGGGATGCTCTGGGGCCTGCTGATGCCGGTCCTGGCGCTGCGGATCGCCGGTCTGATCGGCCTGCCGCTGCTGGCCATCGCGGCGGTCTACGTGCCGTACCGCAAGCGGACGTTCTACCGGTGGGTGGAGATCAACCGCACCTACCGCCGGACGGTCCGCAGCGGGCGCGGGCTGTGGCGTTCGGACGCGATGGACGCGGGCACCCGGATGGACGGCCGGGAGGTGGAGGTCGGTCCGCCGCCCGGGGTGGGGCGGCTGCGCTGGCTGACCGCGCCGTTCGGGCCGGACGAGGTCGGGGTGCTGATGCACCTGGAGCGGCGGACGGTGACGGCCGCGATCGAGATCGAGGGCCCGGGCGTCGGGCTGCGCGACTCGGAGGACCAGGAGGCGCTGGTCGACCGGTTCGGCACGCTGTTGAAGCACGTCGCCAACGGGGACGGCTTCGTGACCCGGCTGCAGATCCTGGCCCGCACCCTGCCGGCCGACCCGGACGCCCACGCCAAGGACGTCGAGCGCCGCGGCGACCACGACGCGCCGCGCTGGCTGCAGGACTCGTACGACCAGCTGCAGTCGATGGTGTCGACCTCCTCGGAGCAGCACCGGGCGTACCTGGTGGCGTGCATGCACTACACCCGGGACCTGGCCGCCGAGGCGCACGCGATGGGCCGCACCGCGACCGGCGGGCGGGCCCGGGACGACGACGGGCTGGCGGCCGTGATGGCCCGCGAGCTGACCGACATCTGCGCCCGGCTGGCCGAGGCGGACATCCGGGTGCGCCAGCCGCTGGGCCAGGCCCGGCTGTCCTCGCTGCTGCACTCGATGTACGACCCGGACCACCCGATCGACCACATCCAGGCGATGTCCCGGCGCAACGCCTGGCCGGCCGAGCTGGACGCGACCCACCCCCAGTACCTGACGGCGAAGACCCGGGAGTCGGTGACCCGGGAGCCGTGGTGCCACGCCACCGCCTGGGTCAAGGAGTGGCCGCTCACCCCGGTGGGCGTCAACTTCCTGGCGCCGCTGCTGGTGCACACCCCGGACGTGATCCGGACGGTGGCGGTGACGATGGACCTGGAGCCCACCGACGTCGCGATCGAGCGGATGCTGACCGAGAAGACCAACGACGAGGCGGAGGCCAGTCGCGCGGCCAAGATGAACCGCACGGTCGACCCGCGCGACCTGGCCCACACCGGCCGGGTGGACCAGCGCGGTGACGACCTGGCCTCCGGCGCGGCCGGGGTGAACCTGGTCGGCTACATCACGGTCTCCTCGCGCAACCCCGACGCGCTGGCCCGTGACAAGCGGACCATCCGGGCCTCGGCGGGCAAGAGCTACCTCAAGCTGGAGTGGTGCGACCGCGAGCACCACCGGGCCTTCGTCAACACCCTGCCGTTCGCCACCGGCATCCGCCGCTGACCCCCGCGCCGGTCCTCCGGGACCGGGCCCGTCCACCCACCGCGCCCGTCCACCCACCGCGCCACCCCGTCCACCCACCGCGCCCGTCCACCCCTCGCCGGCACCAGGAGGCCACCCATGGCGATCGGCAACCTCACCGACGCGTTCACCAGCCTGATGTTCGGCAAGGTGGAGACCACCCGGCTGCCGGTGCGTACCTCCACCGGTCAGGCGCAGGCGGTCTACCTGCCCACCGCCGCACCGGGGTTGGGCGACTCGGGCGTGATCATCGGGCGTGAGGTGTACAGCGGCAAGGGGTACGTCTACGACCCCTTCCAGCTGTACGGGCAGCAGCTGCCCGCCCCGCACTGGCTGGTGCTGGGGGAGTCCGGCAACGGCAAGTCGGCGCTGGAGAAGACGTACGTGCTGCGGCAGTTGAGGTTCCGCGACCGGCAGGTCGTGGTGCTGGACGCGCAGGGCGAGGACGGCGTCGGCGAGTGGAACCTGATCGCCAACGCGCTGGGCATAAAGTCGATCCGGCTGGACCCGATGGCGGCCAGGGACGGCGGGGTGAAGCTCAACCCGCTGGATCCGGCGATCACCCAGACCGGCCAGCTGTCGCTGCTGCGCACCATCATCGAGGTGGCGATGGGGCGCGGCCTGGAGGAGCGGGCGGGCTTCGCGTTGAAGGCCGCGCACGCCCATGTGGTCGCCTCGGTGACTGACCGCCAGCCGGTGCTGGACGACATCATCGACACCCTGCGCAGCCCCGAGCTGTCCTCGGTGGAGTCGCTGGGCGTGGCGGTGGACGAGGTGCAGTCCTGGGGCCTGGACGTGGCGCTGGTGCTGGACCGGCTGGTCGACGGCGACCTGCGCGGCATGTTCGACGGCCCGACCACGGACGGCATCGACCTGGACGCGCCGCTGATCGTCTTCGACCTCTCGCACATCGACCGCAACTCGATCGCGATGCCGATCCTGATGGCGATCGTCGGGGTGTGGCTGGAGCACACCTGGATCCGGCCGGACCGGAAGAAGCGCATCTTCCTGGTCGAGGAGGCCTGGCACATCATCAACAGCCCCTTCGTGGCGCAGCTGTTCCAGCGGCTGTTGAAGTTCGGCCGCCGGCTCGGGCTCTCCTTCGTGGCGGTGGTGCACCACCTGTCGGACGTGGTGGACGGCGCGGCGGCCAAGGAGGCGTCGGCGATCCTGAAGATGGCCTCCACCCGGACGATCTACATGCAGAAGGCCGAGGAGGCGCGGGCCACCGGCCGGGTGCTGGGCCTGCCGCGCTGGGCGGTGGAGATCATCCCGACCCTGTCGCCGGGCATCGCGGTCTGGGACGTCAACGGCAACGTGCAGGTGGTGAAGCACATCATCACCGACACCGAGCGGCCGCTGGTGTACACCGACCGCGCGATGACCGAGGACGCGGTGGCCGAACGGGTGCGGGCCGAGCGGCACTTGGCGGCCGAGCCGGGGGTCTGAGCAGGCGCCGCCGCCGGGGGCGGGCCGGGGACCGGGCCGCGGGCGTCGGGCGGGGCCGGGGGGATCGTGTGCAGGCGGTCCGTCCCGGTCTGACGGCGGTGGTTCGTCAGCAGGTAATCCTCTCGTTACGTTCGACATCCTGACAGCTACGCGCGTTGACCCTAGGCTGCACTCGCGCAACACATTGCCCACGCGCCGGCGCGCTCCGCCGCCCGCGTGCTCCTCCGAGGTGCAGGGGATCCCTCATGCTCACCGTCAGATCCCGACGGGCGGCGTTCGCCGTCGTCGCCGCCGCAGGTCTGTTCGGCACGGTGGTCGTGCCGACGGCCGCTCAGGCCGCCGACGCCAACGCCAAGCGTCACAAGACCGTCAACCTCCAGCTGCTGGCGATCAACGACTTCCACGGGAACCTGGAGCCCCCGGCGGGCTCCTCCGGCACGATCAAGGAGATCGACCCGGCCACCGGCAAGGAGGTCTCGACCCCGGCCGGCGGCATCGAGTACCTGGCCACCGAGCTGCGCAAGGCGCGGATCCCGGCCGACGACTCGATCACCGTCGCGGCCGGCGACATCGTCGGTGCCAGCCCGCTCACCTCGGCGCTGTTCCACGACGAGCCGACCATCGAGGCGATGGACAAGCTCGGACTGGACGTCACCTCGGTCGGCAACCACGAGTTCGACCAGGGCGCGACGGAGCTGCTGCGCAAGCAGGAGGGCGGCTGCCACCCGACCGACGGCTGCTACGAGCCCGGCCGGACCTTCAAGGGCGCCAACTTCAACTACCTGTCGGCCAACGTCACCGACGAGCAGTCCGGCAAGCCGCTGCTGCCGCCGTACTGGGTGACCAAGTCGCAGGGCGTCAAGATCGGCTTCATCGGCGTCACCCTGGAGGGCACGCCGAACATCGTCACCGCCGAGGGCGTCAAGGGCCTCAAGTTCGCCAACGAGGTCACCACGATCAACAAGTACGCCGCGGAGCTCAAGGCCAAGGGCGTCAACTCGATCGTCGCGCTGATCCACGAGGGCGGCTACCCGGCCAGCGGCGTCTACAACTACGACTGCGGCGCGGCCGGTCAGGGTATCTCCGGCCCGATCGTCGACATCGCGAAGAAGATCGACCCGGCGGTCGGCGCCATCGTCACCGGCCACACCCACAACGCGTACGCCTGCAGCATCCCCGACCCCAACGGCGTGCCGCGCTCGGTGACCAGTGCCGCCTCCTTCGGCCGGCTGTTCACCGAGATCGACATGAAGCTGGACAAGACCACCGGCGAGATCGTCCGCCCGTCGGTCAAGGCCGAGAACCACGTGGTGCGGCGCACGGTCGAGAAGGCCCCGGACATGACGGCGCTGATCGACCACTACTCCAAGCTGGCCGCCCCGAAGGCCAACCGGCCGATCGGCTACATCGCCTCGGACATCAACGGCCGGGGCAGCAGCGACCTGGAGAAGCCGCTCGGCGACGTGATCGCCGACGCGCAGCTGGAGGGGCTCGCCCCGGCCGACAAGGGCGGCGCCCAGGTGGCCTTCATGAACCCGGGCGGGCTGCGCTCCGACCTGGTCTATAAGGCCTCGGGCAGTGAGGGCGACGGCGTGGTGACCTACGGCGAGGCGTTCACCGTCCAGCCGTTCACCAACATGATGCAGGTCAAGACGCTGACCGGCGCCCAGCTGGTCCAGCTGCTGCAGCAGCAGGTGAGCGGTCTCAACGACGCGGCGCCGAAGATCCTCCAGGCCTCCTCGAACCTCCACTACACCCTGGACATGCGCAGGACCGGCGCGGCCCGGGTGGTCCTGGACTCGATCCGGCTGAACGGCGCACCGGTCGACCCGGCCGCCAAGTACCGGGTCGCCGCCAACGAGTTCCTGGCCGGCGGCGGCGACGGCTTCCCGGCCTTCGCGGCCGGCACCGACAAGCTCGTCGGCGCCTCCGACCTGGACGTCTTCACGGCCTACCTGACGGCCCACAGCTCGGCGGCCTCGCCGTTGAAGCCGCCGGCGCAGGACCGGGTCAAGGTCCTCGGCCCGGGCAGCGACATCGACTGACCGAGAGCCGGACACCGGCCCCGGTGACGGGGCCCTGGGACGGGCGGGGCGCTGTCGGGGCGCCCCGCCCGTCCTGCCGTTCCCGGCGGCTACTCGGGGGCGGGGCCGCCGGGAAGTCGTACGGTCGCCAGCGCGCCGGGGCCGCCGTCCTGGGCCGGGCCCAGCGTGACCTCGCCGCCCGCCTCCCGGACGCTCTGCGCGACGATCGACAACCCCAGGCCGGAGCCGGGGAGTTGACGCGAGGACGGGGAGCGCCAGAACCGGTCGAAGACGTACTGGAGCTCGTCCGGTGGAATGCCGGGACCGTGGTCGCGGACGGTCAGCACGCCCTGCTGGAGCCGGACCTCGATGGTGCCGGCGGGCGGGCTGTACTTCACCGCGTTGTCCAGCAGGTTGATCACGGCCCGCTCCAGGCCCGCCGCGTCGCCGTGCGCGTACCAGGGCTCGACGGTCGTCTCGAAGACCAGCCCCGGGCCGCGGAGCTTCGCCCGCTCGACCGCGCGCCCGGCGATCTCGTGCAGGGCGACCACGGTCAGGTTCGGGCCGGCCTTCGGGGTGTCGGGGCGGGAGAGCTGGAGCAGGTCGCCGATCAGCACGGTGAGTTCCTGCATCTGGGCCTTCATGTTGCCCAGCAGCTTGGTCTTGGTCGCCGGGGGCAGCGGGCGGCCGGTGTCGTTGCTGCGGATCAGCAGGTCGACGTTGGTGCGCAGGGAGGTGAGCGGCGTCCGCAGCTCGTGGCCCGCGTCGGCGATCAGCCGGGTCTGGCGCTCGCGGGAGTTGGCGAGGGCGGTGCTCATCGAGTTGAAGGACGTGGAGAGCCGGGCGATCTCGTCGTCCCCGTTCACGGGGATGGTGCTGCCGACCTCCTCGGTGCGGGCGATGTGCTCGACGGCGTCGGTGAGTTGGTCGACCGGCTTGAGGGAGGAGTGGGCGACCAGGCGGCCCGCGACGGCGGCGAGCAGGATGCCGCCGAGGGAGACGGCGCCGAGGAGGATGGCGAGGCCCTGGAGGGATTCCTCGATGGGCTGGGTGGGGGAGGCGACCATCAGCAAGGCGGGCCGTGGGCCGAAGTGGGTCAGAGCGATCCTGACGACGGCGGGCCTGCCGTCGGTGAAATGACCGTCGCGGATGATCGATTGGCCTGGCTTGAGTTTGAAGCCGGCGACGTCGTTTGCCTGGACGGCGATCGCCTTGGTCGCGTAGGGGGGTAGGCACACTCCCATCGGATTGGCCACGACGTACTGGGTGTCCCTGCCGACGGCTCCGATGTTCTCCGGTGCGCTGCTGCCGTGCTGGGCCTGTAGGGCCGATTCGGGGGTGGCGTAGCAGAGCGGGTCGAACCCTCGGGGAGCCATGGGCAGCGGCGCGTTCGCCAGGTCGGAGCGGGCCTGGTCGTACAGCTGTCTCTCCACGATGAACCAGCACGCCAGTGCCGACAGCGCGATGGCCACGGCCACCGCGGCCGCAGTCATGAACGTGAGGCGGCCGCGCAGCGAGCGGGAGCGGTACCACTGGACCACGCGCTGGCGTCTGCCGGGCACCACCCGCGGCGGGGCCAGCGGCGGGGGCGGAACAGCGTTCACGCGCTGGTGCCGGCGGCCGGGCGGAGGGCGTAGCCGACGCCGCGGACGGTCTGGATGAGGCGCGGCATGCCGCCCTGCTCGGTCTTGCGGCGCAGGTACATGACGTACACGTCCAGGGAGTTGGAGGAGGGCTCGAAGTCGAAGCCCCAGACCGCCTTGAGGATCTGTTCGCGGGTGAGGACCTGCCGCGGGTGGGAGAGGAACATCTCCAGCAGCATGAACTCGGTGCGGGTGAGTTCGACGGGCTTGCCGCCGCGGGTGACCTCGCGGGTGGCGGTGTTCATCCGCAGGTCGGCGAAGGCGAGGACCTCGCTGTCGTCCTCGGCGGCGGCGCGGGCGGCGGCCTCGGTGGCGAGGGCGTTGCGGCGCAGCAGGGCGCGGACGCGGGCGAGGAGTTCGTCGAGTTCGAAGGGCTTGGCGAGGTAGTCGTCGGCGCCGACGTCGAGCCCGGTGACGCGGTCGCCGACGGCGTCGCGGGCGGTGAGCATCAGGACGGGGACGGTGTCGCCGCGGGAGCGCATCCGGCGGACGGCGGTGAGGCCGTCCATCCGGGGCATCATGATGTCCAGCAGGACGAGATCGGGCTTGTCGCGCTCGACGGACTCCAGGGCCTCGTAGCCGTCGGTGGCGGTGGCGACCTCGTAGCCCTCGAAGGCGAGGCTGCTCTCCAGGGCGTCCCGGAGGGCGGGTTCGTCGTCGACCACGAGGAGCCGGGCGGAGGGGTGGCCGGCCTCGGCGGGGGTGCGGTCGTCGGCGGACGGGGTCATGGGCTGCTGCCCTTTCTCGTCGGGTGGAGGGCCCGCTGTCGGGTCTGCTGGGTCTGCTGCTGGTGGCAATTGTCCGCCTCGCGGACGTTCACCGGTTCCTACGGATTGTGGCTCACAGGCTCTGGCCGGATTCGAGCTTCGGCAGGACCTGCTTGATGTCGTTCATCGGGATGGCGAAGCCGAGGCCGACGCTGCCGGCGCCGCTGCTGCCCGAGGAGCCGGAGCCGCTGGGCGCGTACATCGCCGAGTTGATGGCGATGACCTGGCCGTTGGCGTTGATCAGCGGGCCGCCGGAGTTGCCGGGGTTGAGGGCGGCGTCGGTCTGGAAGGCCTTGTAGGTGGTGCTGCTGCCGCTGTTCTGCTGCTGCTGGGCGCCGCCGCCGCGCAGGCCGGGCACGCCGGGCAGGAACGGGAGGCCGAAGCCGCCGTTGCCACTGGTGGAGCCCTCGTCGAGCTGGACGGTGACGTCGCGGTTCTCGGCGCTGATGATGCCGGAGGTGACGGTGCCGGTGAGGCCGTCGGGGTTGCCGATGGCGACGACCGGGTCGCCGATGGCGACGGTGGAGGAGTCGCCGAGGACGGCGGGGGTGAGGTTCTTGGCTCCGCCGGCGGTGATCACGGCGACGTCGAGGTTCTTGTCGGTGCCGGTCACGGTGGCGGGGGCGGTGGAGCCGTCCTTGAAGGTGACGGTGATCCGGCCGCCGGCCGACGCGCCGTCGATCACGTGGAAGTTGGTGAGGATCTGGCCGTCGGCGTTGAGGACGACGCCGGTGCCGGTGGCGGTGCCGTTGCTCTCCTTGACGGTGATCTGGACGACGCTGGGCGAGACGGCGGCGGCGATGGCGGGCACGTTGGCGGTGCCGTCGGTGCGGGCGGAGACGGGGCTGGCGATCGTTCCGACCCGGTTGTCGGAGGACTGCCGGTCGGCGGCGATGACCCCGCCGGTGACCCCGCCGATGACGGCGGCGATCGCGGCGACGGCGGTCACCAGGGCGAGCCGCCCGCGCAGCAGTCCGCGCCGGGCCCGGCCGCCGTGGCGGCCGGGGCCCTCGGAGTCGGAGGGGTGGCCGAGCAGCGTCGGGGGCTCGGGCGGCATCGGCGGCGGCGGGGGCGTCGCGCCGAAGGCGGCACCGGAGTGGTCCTGGTGCTGGCCGTACCCGGAGTACGGGTCGGTGCCGTCCTGGTGGTGGCCGTACCCGGTGCGCGGGTCGGTGCCGTCGGTGTCGGAGCCCAGCACGGTGCCCTCGATGACGCGGGGCTCGTACGGACCGTACTGCTCGCTGGGGTTGTGCCGCTGTTCGCTCATGCCGACCAAGTTCCGCCCGGTGGATGAGGACGGGATGAGAAGCGGCTCAGAACGCGGCGAGAAGCCCGTTGACTTCTCATAAAGCCTGGTCAGGCAGCTCTTGGAGCGGAACCGGCGGTTCCGCTCCGGCTAGTCCAGCGGGGCCCGGTCGGGTGCGGCCCCGTCGCAGCCGCAGGAACGGCGGATGACCAGGCGGGACGGGAACTTGCGGACCCGCTCGGTGTCCGAACCGGGCACCATCAGCGAGTCGTCCAGCACCAGGTCCACGGCGGCCCGGGCCATCGCGTCGCGGTCGGAGGCGACGGTGGTCAGCGGCGGGTCGGCGAGCGCGGCCTCGGGCACGTCGTCGAAGCCGGCCACCGCGAGGTCCTCGGGGACGCGCAGGCCGACCTCGCGGGCGGCCCGCAGCACGCCGATCGCCTGGTCGTCGGTGGAGCAGAAGACGGCCCGCGGCCGGTCGGGCGAGCGCAGCAGCCGCAGGGCGACGTCGTACGCGCCGTAGCGGTGGAAGGGGGCGTCGATCAGGTGCGGCTCGGTGGGGATGCCGTGGGCGTCCATGGCGCGCTGCCAGCCCTCGACGTGGTCGATGACCGGGTCGCCGGGGGCGGGGGACTCCACCGGGCCGCCGAAGCAGGCCACGTACGGGTGCCCGTGCACCTCCAGCAGGTGGCGCACGACGGCCTCGGCGCCGCCCACGTCGTCGGTGACCACCGCGACGTCGTCGATCGCCTCGGGGCGGCGGTGCAGCAGCACCACCTTCGCGCCCTCCATCGCGGCGAACTCCTCGGCGGCGCGCTGGGAGGGGCCCTGGCTGACCAGGATCAGCCCGGAGACCCGCATGCCGAGGAAGGCGCGGACGTAGTGGACCTCGCGGTCGTCGACGTAGTCGGAGTTGCCGATCAGGACGAGCTTGCCGCGCTCGGAGGCGGCCCGTTCGACGGCGTGGGCCATCTCGGCGAAGAAGGGCTGGCGGGCGTCCGGGACGACCATGCCGATCAGGTTGGTCCGGCGGGAGGCCATCGCCTGGGCGACGCTGTTCGGCCGGTAGCCGAGCTGTTCGATCGCCGCGAGGACCTTCTCCCGGGTCGCGGGCGCGACCGGGCGCGGCCCGTTGTTGATCACGTAGCTGACGACCGCGGTCGAGGTCCCAGCCAGTCGGGCTACATCGTCGCGCGTCACCTTGGCCACGGGGGGAGTCTACGCGTGTGGTCCCCGGGGCGGCAGTGGGAGCTGGGGCCGTTCCGGGGCGGGACCGGGAGCAATCCGGACGAGCCGGACGGGCCGACGGCCCGCCCGGCCCGCCCGGCTCCCCGGGCCGGTCCCCGTCAGGCCTCCAGTGGGGCCGAGGGGCGCTGGGCGAGGTCCGGACGCTCGCTCTTGTCGGCCTTCTCGGGGACGACGAAGCGGTAGCCGACGTTGCGCACGGTGCCGATCAGCTGTTCGTTCTCCACGCCGAGCTTGGCGCGCAGCCGCCGGACGTGCACGTCCACCGTGCGGGTGCCGCCGAAGTAGTCGTAGCCCCAGACCTCCTGGAGCAGCTGGGCCCGGGTGAAGACCCGGCCGGGGTGCTGGGCGAGGTACTTGAGCAGCTCGAACTCCTTGAAGGTGAGGTCGAGCGCCCGGCCCTTGAGCTTGGCGGAGTAGGTGGCCTCGTCGACCGAGAGGTCGCCGTTGCGGATCTCCATCGGGCTGTCGTCGGCGGCGACCTGGAGGCGGCCCAGTGCGAGCCGCAGCCGGGCCTCGACCTCGGCCGGGCCGGCGGTGTCCAGCAGGACGTCGTCGATGCCCCACTCGGCGGTCACGGCGGCCAGGCCGCCCTCGGTGACCACCAGGATCAGCGGGGAGCCGATGCCGGTGGAGCGCAGCAGCTGGCACAGGCTGCGGATCTGCGGCAGGTCGCGCCGGCCGTCGACCAGGATGACGTCCGCGCTGGGGGTGTCGACCAGGGCGGATCCCTCGGCGGGGGCCACCCGGACGTTGTGCAGCAGCAGGCCGAGGGCCGGTAGCACTTCGGCGGACGGCTGCAGTGCGTTGGTGAGGAGGAGGAGTGAACTCATACCCGGGGGTCCCCTTTCCGGGTCGTCGCGGTCGCGCCCAGGCTGCCGCCGCAGCCGGTGGGCGCAGGTGCTGAGGGGAGGGGGAAGGACGCCCCGGGGGTCTCGTGGGAGCACTCGGCGCACCGGGGGTCCCGCAACCCGCGGCGCACCGTTTCTGCCCTGTTCATCCCGCGAACCCTCCGGTCTGGTCCGGTCCCGGGTGGCGGCCCGGTGCCGGGTGGCGACACCCCGGCAGGCCCGGCACGTCCTTGTGCCGCGAGAGCGGGGCGGTTCCCGCGACGCGCCGGGGGTGGGCCGACGAATCGCACGAACGTCCGTACTGGCGTCCTGAAAGCACAAAAGGACCCGGGGGCGACTCTGCCCGGATCCCTCTTGGAGGTCGAGGATAGCCGACCGCTCCGCGTGCCGGGAGTGCGCGAATCCGACGGTTCGCCCAATCCGGGCGTGCGCCGGGTGAGCCTGGCCACAGCTTCGAGCGCCGCTGCGGGCCGGTCGGGCCAGGGCGATTGCCGCTCGCACCGGCGGACACGCCATCATGG
Organism: Kitasatospora sp. NPDC059146; assembly: GCF_042786665.1. NCBI lineage: Bacteria > Bacillati > Actinomycetota > Actinomycetes > Kitasatosporales > Streptomycetaceae > Kitasatospora > Kitasatospora sp. NPDC059146. The sequence continues at coordinate 30,568 of NZ_JBHZCY010000043.1, forward strand.
GACGCACATCGGCGGCGCTGCCCGGGTCCATCGTTCGGGTGGTCGGGGCACGCTCCGGTGGCGAGCCGGACCGGGTCACCGGGGCCGGGCGAGGACGAACGGAATGGGGTGGCCCGATGGGCGCGACCACCGAGCCCGCGAGCGGCGCCCGGGCGCGCGGGACGATCCGCTACTGGGCGGCGGCGAAGTCCGAGGCCGGGCTGGCCGAGGAGCCGTACGAGGCGGCGACCCTGGCGGAGGCGCTGGCCGCGGCCCGGCAGCGGCACGCCGACCGGCCGAAGCTCGTCCAGCTGCTCGGGCACTGCTCGTACCTGGTCGACGGCGCGCAGGTCGGCGGCCGGGACCACGCGACGGTGGCCCTGACCGAGGGCGGGACGGTCGAGATCCTCCCGCCGTTCGCGGGAGGCTGAGCGGCGTGACGGACATGAACGACCCGAACCACGGCGGCGGCCACGGCAACTGGCCGCAGCAGCCGCAGCAGCCGCAGCAGCCCTATCCGCATCCGCAGCAGTACCAGCAGCAGCACGCGCCGCGGCACCCGCAGCAGCCGCAGCACCCGTACGGCTATCCGGTGGACGACGCCGACGCCACCACCGTGCTGCCGCCGGTGCCCGCGCTGGACGACGCGGCCGCGACCACCCTGCTGCCGCCGGTGCCCCCGATGGACGACGCGGCGACCACGCTGCTGCCGCCGGTGCCCCCGATGGACGACGTGGCGGCCACCACGCTGCTGCCGCCGGTGACGGTCTCCGGCGCGATGCCGGTCGCCCCGCCGCCGCAGTACGGCCGGCCGCCGGTGCAGCAGCCCCCGGCCGCGCAGCCGTACCCGCCGCGGGGCCCGGCGCAGCCGTACTCGCAGCAGCCTCCGGCGGCGCAGCCGTACCCGCAGTCGTACCCGCCGCAGGCCCCGCCGCCGCCCTCCCGGGCGCGGCACGCGGCCCCGGCCGGGGCGCCCGCTCCTGCGCCGCGGACCGCCCCGCAGCAGGGTTTCCCGCAGCACGGTGCCCCGCAGGGCGCGCCGGTCGGGCATCCCGCGGCCGCGGTGCCGCCCGGCGGCATGCCGCCCGCGCCGCCCGTCGGGGCGCCCGGCGCCGGGCCGGGCTTCGACCCGCCGACCATGACGCTCAAGCGCCCGGACCTGCCCGCCGCCCCGGCGTACGGCGCCGTCCCGGCGCAGCCGGTGCCGGGCCTCCCGTTCCCGGGGGCCCAGCCCCCGGCGGCGGCCGCGGCCCCGGGCGGTCGGACCGGTTCGCCGATCATCGACCCGGGCCTCCAGCCCGCCCTGATCACCGCCGCCGTGGCCGCGCTGCTGGCCGGCGGTGCCGCGCTGGGGCAGGTGGCGCTGGCCCTGGTGGTGGCGGCGCTGCAGCTGCTCACGGCGGCCGGCTGGTTCCGGCTGAACGGCATGTGGCCGGCCCGGCAGGGCATCCTGCTGGCCGCGCTGTCCGGGCTCACCGCCGATGTGGCGGTGCTGCTGGCGGACGCCGACAGTGGTGCGGCGGCCGTGGTGGGCGCCCTGGGCGGGTTCTTCCTGCTGGTGCTGGTGCTCCAGACGTTCCGCCCGTCGGACCCGAAGGAGCGGTTCTACGCGCTGACGGTGCTGGGGTCGGCCACCGTGGTGACGGCGCTGTGCACCACTCTGCTGCTGGCCGACTGGGTGCCGGCGGGGGTGGGCGCGGTCGCGCTGGCCACCGTGCTGGCGGCGGCTCCGCTGCCCGGGCCGAAGCAGCTGGGCCCGGTGCTGGGTGTGGTCGCCGCGGTGCTGCTGGGCCTGCTGGTGGGTGCGCCGCCGGCGCTGGGCGTGCTCGCCGGCCTGGGGGCGCTGGTGGGCCGCCGGGTCGCGGCGTACGACTTCCCGTCCCGCTTCGTGCACATGACGGCGGGCGTGGCGCTGCCGCTGGCGGTGGCCGCGCCGCTGATCTGGATGGCCACCGGGCTGCTGGCCGGCTGAGTCGGGTACGTCACGACCGCGTCCCGTCCCGGAACCACCGTCCGGGGCGGGACGTCGTACGGTCGTGCGGGAGGGTCGCGCCCGGCGCGGCTCCGGGACGGACGACGGCGACCGGCGACGACGGGGGACACGATGCGCGGATGGCTGAAGGCGACGATCGGCCTGGTGGTGCTCTCCGGGCTGCTGGTGGGCGCGGACCGGATCGCGGTCGGCGTGGCCGAGGACGAGGCCGCCGACCAGCTGGTGAAGAACGGCCGGATGAGCCAGCGGCCGGACGTCACGATCGAGGGCTTCCCGTTCCTCACCCAGGTGGTCTCGAAGAAGCTGGACGACGTCCGGATCTCCTCGGACGGGCTGACCGTCCGGAACAACGGGCAGCAGGTGGCGCTGCACTCCTTCAAGGCGAAGCTGTCCGGGGTCGAGGTGAGCGACAGCCTGAACAGCGCCACCGTGGACAGCGGCGCCGGCAGCGGCGTGATCAGCTACCAGGACCTCGCCCAGCTGCTGCCCCCGGCCTCCCAGCTGATGGGCGGCGCCTCGCTGCCGGTCGGCGGCAACGCCCGGTTGAGCCTGTCGTACGGCGGCCCGGGCAAGGTCAAGGCCTCGCTGGGTCCGGTCTCGGTGGGTGAGGCCACCGTGCACAACACGGGCAACACCATCACCGTGGACGGTCTCAAGCTGAGCTCGCTGGCCGAGATGGTCGCCGGGCTGGGCAACCGGAAGATCGAGCCGGCGAGCTTCACCCTGGACTCGATGCCGGCCGGCCTCCAGCTGGCCGCGAAGGACGGCGTGGCGCCGCTGCCGGAGGGCCTCCAGCTGTCCTTCGAGGGCAAGGACGTCAAGCTGCTGGGCTGACCCGCTGCCCGCCCGCTGCCCGCCCGCCGGCCGCCGCCGGCCGTTCCGAAGGGGCACCCCCCGTTCCGCTCCGCGAGACGCGCTGTCCAGCGCGGACCGCGGGGCGGTGTCGTTTCCGCCCGTTGTGGGCCGTCGGCGGGGGCCCGCCCGGCGCCCGGCGGGCCGCGCCCAGGGCGAATCCCAGTATCCGGTCGTTCTGGTCTCGGCATTCGATACGCTGATGACAGCGGGCCTCCGGTGTCCTTAGCATCGTCGGCATGAAGCGACAGACGGATCTCACGAAGCGGCGGGCGGTCGACCTGTGCCGCGTGGCCGCCTGTCTGTGTCGAATGCGCTGAGTCGGCATCCTGGCAGGGCAGTTCGTGCCCGCCGCCGACCTTCCGGTGACCTCGTCCGGCCCTCGGGGCCGATGGTCCCCGCCGTGCTCCGCAGTCCTCCGCCCGGTCGTCCCGGTTCTCCTCCTCCGTCCCATCATTCGGACAGGATTTCGGACCGCCTCCGTTCGGGCACCCCGGCAGTACCCCGGCAGCACCCCCGCTGAGCAGCTGAGCAGCACCTTCCGCAAACCGCCCTCGGATGGAGAACACCACCATGAGCCGCAGCGACGTCCTGGTCGACGCCGACTGGGTCCAGGCCCGCCTGGACGACCCGAAGGTCGTCATCGTCGAGGTCGACGAGGACACCTCCGCGTACGACAAGAACCACATCCGCAACGCCGTCCGGATCGACTGGAAGCAGGACCTCCAGGACCCGGTCCGCCGCGACTTCATCGACCAGGCCGGCTTCGAGGCGCTGCTCAGCGCCAAGGGCATCGCCAACGACGACACCGTCGTCCTGTACGGCGGCAACAACAACTGGTTCGCCTCGTACGCCTACTGGTACTTCAAGCTGTACGGCCACGGCGACGTCCGCCTGCTGGACGGCGGCCGCAAGAAGTGGGAGCTGGACTCCCGCGACCTGGTCGCCGAGGTCCCGGCCCGCCCGGCCACCGCGTACCAGGCGCAGGCCGTGGACTCCTCGATCCGCGCCTTCCGCGACGACGTGATCGCCGCCATCGGCACCCTCAACCTGGTCGACGTCCGCTCGCCCGACGAGTTCTCCGGCAAGCTGCTCGCCCCGGCCCACCTCCCGCAGGAGCAGTCGCAGCGCCCCGGCCACGTGCCGAGCGCCCGCAACATCCCGTGGGCGAAGAACGCCAACGACGACGGCACCTTCAAGAGCGACGACGAGCTCAAGGCCCTCTACGAGGCCGAGGGCATCGACCTGGCGAAGGACACCATCGCCTACTGCCGGATCGGCGAGCGCTCCGCGCTCACCTGGTTCGTGCTGCACGAGCTGCTCGGCCAGGAGAACGTGAAGAACTACGACGGCTCGTGGACCGAGTACGGCAGCCTGGTCGGCGTGCCGATCGAGCTCGGCAGCAACTGAGCCCCCGGCTCGACCCGTAAGTCAGAAGGAGACAGACATGTGCGGTGCGAAGGCCGGCGGGCCGGACCTGGCAGGAGTTGACGTGGCGAACGAGACGATCATCCAGGGTTCGGTGACCCGCGACGGTGAGCCGGTCAACGGCTACGTCCGGCTGCTGGACGAGAACAACGAGTTCACGGCCGAGGTGCCCACCTCGGCGACCGGCCAGTTCCGGTTCTTCGCCCGCCCGGGCAAGTGGACCCTGCGGGCGCTGGTCCCGGGCCAGACCGTGGACCGTCAGGTGGTGGCCTCCCAGGGCACCGCCGTCGAGGTCGCGATCGCGGTCTGACCGGCACGGACGATCACGCCGAGGGCCCCTGCCGCGCGGGGGCCCTCGGTCGTACCGTGGAAGACGTGCAGACGAGGCGTCGGCGGCGCTACTACTACGCCATGATGGGCGTGTGCCTGGGCCTGTTCGTCCTGGCCTGGGGCGTGGTGCGGTTCTTCTCGGTGGGAGCCGCGGTGGGACTGTGCGTGGTCGCGATGGTCATCCCGCCGGCCGCTGCGGTGTTCGCCAACAAGCGGGACCCGGACGACGACTGGTGGAACGACCCGCGCTGGGAGGACCCGAAGTGGGACGAGCCCGGCCACGACCGGGACCGCCCCGACCGGGACCGCCCCGACCGCGAGGAACGCCCGTAGGGCGTCAGTAGACGAGCGCCTGGACGTTGTCCGCCATGATCTCGCTGACGAAGACCTGCGCCCCCGCGATCCGGACGCCCTCGACGGTGTCCTTCTGGGTGATCCCGCGCCGGGCCGCGCACTGGGTGCACAGCGTCACCGAGCCGGAGGCCAGGATCGACTCCAGCAGGTCCGGCAGCGGTGCGGCGTGCGGCAGCTCGAACTCGGCGGCCCTCCCCGGCACCGCGAACCAGGAGGACTCCCCGGTCAGCCACAGCGAGACGTCGATCCCGCTGGCGACGGCCACGGCCGCCACCGTGAAGGCTTGTGAGCACCGCTCGGGCGCGTCCGCACCGGCGGTCACCTTGATGACGAGCTTCTTCGACATGGCGCCACCTTAGAGGTCCCGCCGCCCCCGTCCGCCGTCATCGTGGAATCCCGTGGGCAAACCTTGAACGGCGCCCCGGGGGAGGCGGCGCGGCGGCTACGCTGCGGCGCGGAAGCCGACGTGGTGGGGCTCACCGCGACCGACCGTAGCCCTCCGGATAGAGTGGGCGCGAGCAAAATCCACCACACTGTCGCCGCCTGGGAGCCCCCCGTGTCCGGTCTGGAAATCTTCTTCGACGGTCTGCTGGCCCTGATGGCCGTGCTGATCACCTGGTTCGCCATCTTCTCGGTGATGAAGCTGTACCAGGGCCAGCGCTGACCCTGCCGTACGGTTGAGGCAGACCGCACCGACCACGACAGCGACCAGGAACATGATCGAGATCCCCTCTGACCTCCACAGGGACGTCGTCCCGCTCGCCTTCCTCCTCGGTACCTGGGAGGGCGCGGGCGTCTACGCCCCTCTGCCCAATGAGGCGGGCCCCGGCACGGAGAAGTGCAACTTCGGCCAGGAGATCGTGATCCGCCACGACGGCCGCCCCTTCCTGGAGTTCCGCTCCCGTACCTGGGTGCTGGACGAGGAGGGCGAGAAGGTCCGTCCGCTGGAGAACGAGCACGCCTTCTGGCGCATCACCAGCAACCACGACGGCACCAGCGGCGTCCGCGGGATCGAGATCTCCTCGGTCCGCGACGACGGCACGGTCGAGATCTGGTACGGCGAGCTGGCCGACGGCAAGCCGCAGGTCGACGTCTCGACCGACGCGGTGGCCCGGATCGAGGGCTCCCCGGAGTACTCCGGCGGCAAGCGGCTGTACGGCTTCGTCAACGGCGAGCTGCTCTGGGTCGGCGAGAAGGCCGCCCCGAACGTGCCGCTGCGCCCGTACATGTCCGCGCAGCTCAAGAAGGTGCTCAGCCCGGCCCAGCTGATCAAGGACATCAACGACCTGCCGGACGACGGCATCGCCTTCTTCAAGTAGGCCCGTCCCGGGACGTTCTGCGCACGAGGTAGGGACCGGCCGCCGGCCGGTCCCTACACTTGTCCCAGGACCCCCGACCTTGGCAGGGACAGAAACCGTGGCGGACACCGGCACCACCGACTGGCAGCTCTCGGGCGACTGGAAGACCGACCTGCGCGAGCGCGGCTACCGCCTCACGCCGCAGCGGCAGCTGGTGCTGGAGGCCGTGGACGCCCTCGACCACGCCACCCCCGACGACATCCTCTGCCACGTCCGCAAGACCGCCAGCGGCATCAACATCTCCACCGTCTACCGGACCCTGGAGCTGCTGGAGGAGCTGGGCCTGGTCTCGCACGCCCACCTCGGCCACGGCGCCCCGACCTACCACCTGGCCGGCCGCCACCACCACCTCCACCTGGTCTGCCGGGACTGCGAGAAGGTCACCGAGACCGACACCGAGATCGCCCAGCCGCTGGTCGACCGGCTGCGCGAGCAGCACGGCTTCGACACCGACCTCAAGCATTTCGCCATCTTCGGCCGCTGCGCCGACTGCGCCGCCGGGCGGGCCGACGAGCGGTCGTAAGCTGGCCGGTATGACCGGTGTGAAGAGCCCGCTGCTTGCCCTGCCCGGAGCCGTCCCCGCCGAGGGGGCCGACGAAGGCGTCGCCGCCCACTACGGCGACATCTTCCGCGAGCAACGGAACCTGTCCCGGGGCACCGGCTTCGTCGACCTCTCGCACCGCGGTGTGCTCACCGTCACCGGTGCGGACCGCCTCGCCTGGCTGCACCTGCTGCTCACCCAGCACGTCAGCGGGCTGGAGCCGCAGCACGCCACCGAGGCGCTGGTGCTCTCCCCGAACGGGCACGTCGAGCACGCCCTCTACCTGGTCGACGACGGCACCACCACCTGGGCGCACGTCGAGCCCGGCACCCAGGAGGCGCTGATCGGCTACCTGGAGAGCATGAAGTTCTTCTACCGGGTGGAGGTCGTCGACGCGACCGCCGACTACGCCGTGGTCCACCTGCCGGCCGGCTCCACCGGCTCCGTCGAGGGCGCCGCCGCCGTCCGCGAACTCCCGTACGGCCGCGACCTGTTCGTGCCGCGCGCCGAGCTGGCGGAACGCACCGCCGGGTACGGCCCGGCGGCCGGCGTCTGGGCCTACGAGGCGCTGCGGATCGAGGGCCACCGGCCCCGGCTCGGCTTCGAGACCGACCACCGGACCATCCCGCACGAGGTGGACTGGCTGCGCACCGCCGTCCACCTGCAGAAGGGCTGCTACCGCGGCCAGGAGACCGTCGCCCGGGTGCACAACCTGGGCCGCCCGCCGCGCCGGCTGGTCTTCCTGCACCTGGACGGCACCGAGGAGACGCTGCCCCCGCACGGCACCGAGGTGCGGCTGGCCTCCGACCCGGACGGCCGGGCGCTGGGCCTCGTGACCTCCTCGGCCCGGCACCACGAGCTGGGGCCGATCGCGCTGGCGGTCGTCAAGCGGAACGTGCCGGTGGACGCGGTGCTGCTGGCCGGCACGGTGCCGGGCACCCAGGACGTGATCGTCCCGCAGTAGGCCGGGCAGGGTCCGGGGCGGGGCCGGGGTCTCACGGCACCGGCCCGGGGCCCGGCCCTCGGGTGCTCCGGGGCCTCAGACCTCGACGAGGACGGTGAACGGGCCGTCGTTCACCAGCGCCACCTGCATGTCGGCGCCGAACCGGCCCGTCTCCACCTTGGCGCCCAGCGCGCGCAGTTGGGCCACCACCTCGTCCACCAGCGGCTCGGCGACCGGCCCGGGGGCGGCGGCGGTCCAGGTGGGCCGGCGGCCCTTGCGGGCGTCGCCGTAGAGGGTGAACTGGCTGATCACCAGCAGCGGGCCGCCGATGTCCGAGCAACTCTGCTCCACGCCCTCGCCGTCGACCGGCAGGATCCGCAGCGTCCAGAGTTTGCGGGCCAGTTGGGCCGCCTTGGCCGGGGTGTCCTCGTGGGTCACGCCGACCAGGACGCAGAGCCCGGGCCCCTCGATCGCGCCGACGGTCTCTCCGGCCACGGTCACCCGGGCCTCGGTCACTCGCTGCACCACTGCTCGCATGCCGCCATTGTGCCGGAGCACCGGGGCGCCCCGTGGGGTCCCGGGGGAATCCGGGGGCGTGCACCCGGGGCGCGCACAAGGGTGGCGCACGCCGTGCAGCGCGCGCCTGCGCAGGTTCGGGCGCTGCTCCTGCTGCGGAAAGGCCCGGTCATATCAGCCACCCCCGTTCGCCAGGGGGCCGTTCGGGTGCACGGGCGGTGCGCGCGCGCCGGGTGGGGTGGCACGCTGGGGGACCGCACGAAGGCCCGGCGCGCCTGGAGGTCCGCCGCACCGGGCCGGGTTCGGCCGGGCGGTCGAGCCGGTAGGTCAGGCGTTCTGTCGGGGTCGCCCCGGCGGGTGGTCTCGGCCGGGGAGTGGAACCCTTCGGGGCCCCCGGGCGTGCCAACGGACGGGACGCACGAGCCCGTCGGGGGACGGGCCGGGCCGGCGGCAGGGACGGGGTGCCGCGAGCGGGCGGGATCGGACGACGGCAGGTGGGCTGGATGATGGACGCGAGCAGCGCGGCGTGGAGCCGTTCCGGACCGGTGGCGCAGGCCGCCGGGGACCGGTCCTGGACGGCCGTCCGGGACGGCGAGCCGGACCTGGAGGCGCTGGGCCTGGACCAGCTGCGGATCCTGCGCCGGGAGACCCTGGCGCAGGAGGCTGACCTGTCCTACCTGCGGCGGCTGCTGCACGGGCGGATGGACATCCTGCGCGCCGAGCTCGACCGGCGCCCCGGCGGCGGCCCCGCCCACCCGTCCCCGGCGGCCGGCGAGGAGCCCGGCGGCGACCTGCTGGACCGGCTGCCGGCCATCCTGACCGACGCGCCCTCCACGGTGCGGCGCTCGGCCCGGCACGTCACCCTCGGCCCGCCGCGCACCCAGGAGTCCCAGCTGGAGGCGGACGCGCTGATGGGCGACGTCCAGCTCGCCGACCTGGCGGCCCACCCGGCGGAGGAGCTGCTGGCCGCCCTGGAGCGGCTGCGCGCCCACGAGCGCGAGGTGTCCGGCCGCCGCCAGCGGCTGCTGCGGACGGCGGACGGTTGCAACGCCGAGATCACCCGCAGGTACCGTGATGGGGAAGCACGGGTCGACGACCTGCTCTCGGAGAGGCCGCTCTAGACCGGGTGAGTCGTCGCGGGGTGGGTGGGGTCCGGCTTCCTCCCGGCCCACCCCCGCCCCCGGAAGGCTCCGCGATGTCCCAGTCCGCCACCCCGCCCGTGCTCGCCGAGGTCATACGCTCGGGCTTCACCGAGGGCCGGCACCACGGCTCTCTGGTCCTGCTGGCCGCCGACGGTTCGGTGGAGTTCGCGCTCGGCGACCCCGACGCGCCGGTCTTCCCCCGCTCGACGGCCAAGCCGTTCCAGGCGATGGCGACCCTGCGGGCCGGGCTGGCGATCGAGGGCGAGCTGCTGGCCCTGGCGGCCTCCAGCCATTCCGCGGAATCGTTTCACCTCGACGGCGTACGGGCCATCCTGAGCTCCGCCGGCCTCGACGAGTCCGCCCTGCGCACCCCGGCCGACCTGCCCCTGGACGAGACCGAGGCGGAGCTGCTGCTCGCCGCCGGCGGACGGCGCGCCCCGATCCTGATGGACTGCTCCGGCAAGCACGCCGGCTGGCTGGCCGCGTGCGTCGCCAACGGCTGGGACACCGAGACGTACCTCGACCCGGCGCACCCGATCCAGGAGCTGGCCCGCGAGGCCCTCGCCGAGGGCACCGGCGAGACCCCGGCGCACACCGGGGTGGACGGCTGCGGCGCCCCGCTGCTCGCCGTCACGCTGACCGGCCTGGCCCGCGGCTACCGCCGCCTGGTGCTGGCCGGGGAGGGCACCGCGCAGCGGCGGGTGGCCGACGCGATGCGCGCCCACCCCGAGTACGTGGCCGGCACCCGCCGGGCCGACACCCTGCTGATGCGGTCCGTTCCGGGCGCGCTCTCCAAGATGGGCGCCGAGGCCGTCCAGGTGGTCGCGCTGGCGGACGGCCGGGCCCTCGCCTTCAAGATCGACGACGGCTCCGAGCGGGCCCGCGGCCCGGTGCTGGCGGCGGCGCTGCGCCGGCTCGGGGTGACCGGCGCGGACGACGCGGTCGAGCGGATCGGCGCGGCCCCGCTGTTCGGCGGCGGCGCCCCGGTCGGCGAGGTCCGCGCGGCCTTCTAGGGAGCGCGTCGGCGGCTCCGGCTTCCGGTCGGCCGTCGTCGGGGTGCGGGCGGGGCGGGGGCGGTGCACGGTGGACGGGGGCCGTCGCACAGCTGAGGGAGTCCGCCATGACCGACCACGTGTACCGGGTGACCGAGATCGTCGGGTCCTCGACCGAGAGCGTCGCCTCGGCCATCCGCAACGGGGTGGAGCGGGCCTCCCGGACGCTGCGCAACCTCGACTGGTTCGAAGTCACGGAGATCCGCGGCCACATCGAGGAGGGCCAGGTGAAGCACTACCAGGTCGGGTTGAAGGTCGGCTTCCGGCTGGAGGACTGAGCCTCCCCGAACGTCTCCTCGAACGCCTCCCGGAACGGCAGGGGCCGGGGCCCGCGGATCGGTCCGCGGGCCCCGGCCCCCTGGCTGTCCCGACCTAGATCGGAACGACGGATCAGTGGCCGCCCTGCTCCGCGAGACGCTTGACCGAAGCGGTGACCTCGGCCTCGGCCTCGACACGGCCGACCCAGTTGGCGCCCTCGACCGACTTGCCCGGCTCCAGGTCCTTGTAGACCTCGAAGAAGTGCTGGATCTCCAGGCGGTCGAACTCCGACACGTGGTGGATGTCGCGCAGGTGCTCCCAGCGCGGGTCGGTCGCCGGGACGCACAGCAGCTTGTCGTCGCCGCCGGCCTCGTCGGTCATGTGGAACATGCCGATGGCACGGCACTTGATGAGGCAGCCGGGGAAGGTCGGCTCGTCCAGGATGACCAGGGCGTCCAGCGGGTCGCCGTCCTCGCCGAGCGTGCCCTCGACGTAGCCGTAGTCGGCCGGGTAACGGGTCGACGTGAAGAGCATCCGGTCGAGCCGCAGACGGCCGGTCTCGTGGTCGACCTCGTACTTGTTACGAGAGCCCTTCGGGATTTCGATAAGGACGTCGAATTCCAACGGTTCCTCCAAGGTAGGGACTGACAGAATCCAAGTGTCTCCTACGGGAGTGAGTGCTGGGGAAAGGGGCCGGTCGGTGGGAGCTGGGGCGGGGGCGGCGCGGCGTCGCGGGGGGACGGCCGCGGGGCTGTGCGGAGCGGCCCTTCTGGTCGCCGGGGCGGTGCTGGGCGGGGGCGGTGCGTACGCGCAGCCGTCCCCCTCGCCGGGCGGTGGCGATGGTGCCGGCGGTGTCAGCGGTACGCCGGTCGCGCGCCCGGTGCCCGCCGCGGGCGCCGTGCTGGCCGTCGCCGGGGACGGCCCGGAGGCCGCCGTCCCCACCGCGCAGGGCCTCCAGCAGGCGCTGGCCCCCGCACTCGCCGACAGGAGCCTGGGCACCGTGACCCTCGCCGTCGCGGACGCCGCCGGCGGGCAACTCCTGTACGGCTCCGACGAGAACACCCCGGTCACCCCGGCCTCCACCACCAAGCTGGCCACCTCGGTCGCGGCCCTGTCGCTGATCCCCGCCGACACCCGGCTCACCACCCGGGTGGTCCGCGGCGCGGACCCGGGCAGCATCACCCTGGTCGGCGGCGGGGACCCGACGCTCACCGCGCTGCCCGCCGACCAGGTGCAGGTCGGCGGCCGGCCCGTCGACGCCGACACCGCGCCCGCCTCGCTGGAGGAGCTCGCCCGACAGACCGCCACCGCCCTCAAGGCGGCCGGGACCACGACGGTCCGGCTGGGCTACGACCTGTCGCTGTACCCCGACAGCACCCAGCAGCGGAAGCCCGACAACGAGAACCTCGCCCTGGTCGTCCCGCTGATGGCGGACGAGGCCAAGGTCGACCCGAAGAGCAAGGACGAGGCCCCGCTCCGGGTCGCCGACCCGGCGGGCGCGGCCGCCACGGCCTTCGCCACGATGCTCGCCGCCCAGGGCGTCACCGTCGAGGGCAGGGCCAAGCCGGCCGCCTCCCCGGCCGCCGCGGACGCCCCCGTCCTCGGCAAGGTCGACTCACCGACCGTCGCCCGGCTGGTCGAGCGCCTGCTCACCACCTCGGACAACCAGCTCGCCGAGGCGATCGCCCGTCAGGTCGCCCTCGCCGGGCACCAGCCGGCCGGCTACGAGGGCGCGGCGACCGCCGTCGTCAAGGAACTCGGCAGGCTCGGCGTGCCGATGACCGGCGTGGTCCTCAACGACGGCAGCGGCCTGAACACGGACAACCGGATCCCGCCCGCCGTCCTGGTCCGGATCCTCGCGTTGGCCTCCTCCGACCAGCACCCCGCGCTGCGCCCGGTCCTCACCGGCCTCCCGGTGGCCGGTTTCACCGGCACCCTGGCCAAGCGCTACGGCTCGGGCTCCGGCGCCGCCGACGCGGCCGGCCTGATCCGCGCCAAGACCGGCAGCCTCAGCGGGGTCAACACCCTCGCGGGCACCGTGGTGGACGCCGACGGCCGCCTGCTGGCCTTCGCCGTGATGACCCGCACCACCGCGCCGGCGGACACCGCCCGCGCCGCGATGGACCGGATCGCCGCCCGCCTCGCCTCCTGCGGCTGCCACTGACCGACCCCGGTTCCGTTCCCCCCGTCCGCCGCCCGGCCGACCGCCCGGCGGAGGTCGGCCGGAGGGGCGGCCGGGGCGGCGCCCGCCGGGCCGTAGGGGGCCCGTGGAGGGCGGGTTCGAGCGGGCCCGGAGGCGGGCAGGGTGTTCGTGGCGGGTGGCTGCCGTTGATGGTGGGGAGCACGTACGGTGAGGGCATGACGAGCGCGAGCGGCGGGGCTGACATGGTCGACTGGAATCTCGCGGTCGCTACTGCGACCAGGTTGGTGCGGCCGGGGCCGGAGGTGAGCCGGGCCGAGGCGGCGGCGGTCGTCGCCGAGCTGCGCCGGCACGCGCTGGAGGCCGAGGAGCACGTGCGGGTGTTCACCGGGATGCGGTCGAGCAGTCTGGCCGCGGCCGCCGCGACGCCGGTGCTGGTGGTGGACCGCCCGGGCTGGGTCCGGGCGAACGTGGCGGGCTTCCGCACGGTGGTCCAGCCGCTGGTGGAGAAGCTCCAGGCGCGGCGGGTCACCGGCGCGGCGGCGGGCGTCTTCGGGGCGGTGGGGGAGAAGGCCACCGGGATCGAGGTCGGCGCGCTGCTGGCGTTCCTGTCCACCAAGGTGCTGGGCCAGTACGAGACCTTCGCCCCGGCCGGGCCCTCGCTGGAGGCGCCGGACAGCCCGGCGGCGCTGTTCGACAAGCCGCGGCTGGGCCCGGAGGGCCCGGGGCCGGGCCGGCTGCTGCTGGTGGCGCCGAACATCGTGCACGTCGAGCGCGAGCTGGACGTCGACCCGTCCGACTTCCGGCTCTGGGTCTGCCTGCACGAGGAGACCCACCGCACCCAGTTCACCGCGGTGCCGTGGCTGCGCGACCACATCCAGTCCGAGGTGCAGTCCTTCCTGGCCGAGACGGACGTGGACCCGGGCGCGCTGCTGGAGCGGCTGCGCGACGCGGCGGGCTCGCTCGGCGCGGGCCTGCCGGGCACCGGCGCCCGGGAGGGCCGGGACAGCGCCTCCGGCGGGAACCTGCTGGAGATCGTCCAGTCGCCCGCGCAGCGCGAGATCCTCGGCCGGCTGACGGCGGTGATGTCGCTGCTGGAGGGTCACGCGGACGTGGTGATGGACGGCGTCGGCCCGGCCGTGGTGCCGACGGTGGCGGAGATCCGGGAGAAGTTCCAGCAGCGCCGTGACCGGGGGGCGAACCGGCTGGACCTGATGCTGCGCCGGCTGCTGGGCATGGACGCCAAGCTGCGGCAGTACCAGGACGGCGCGGTGTTCGTCCGGGCGGTGGTGGAGCAGGTCGGCATGGAGGGCTTCAACCGGGTGTGGACGTCCCCGAACACCCTGCCGACCAAGGACGAGATCCACGACCCGGCCGCCTGGGTCGCCCGGGTCGGCCGCTGAGGCCCTCGGGGAGGCCCTCGGGAGGCCCTCGGGAGGCCCCGATCGGGCATTCCCGGAGTACCGGGAGACCGCCGTCGGTCGGCGGCGGTCAAACCCGCTCGTACGAGTGGTCCAATCGGGCAGATGATGGGTGAAGATACGTTTCTCCATTCACCCGTACGTGGGACGGTGGTCGTACCGGTGGCGCGGGTGGCGTAGCGGCCCGCCACTTTCTGCCACCATCTGTGAGCGCCCGGTAACGCGGCGCTATCCTGGTGCGCGGTTCCGGCCGCCCGCCGCAGCCCTGTCCCCTCCGTCGAGGAGTCGTCCGCCGTGGGCCCTCACCCCGCCGTCGCCGCGATACGCCTGGCCGTTCGCCGTACGCTCACCGACCTCGCCGCCGAGGCCGGTACCACCTTCACCGCGCCCGTGCGCGAACCCCGCGGGCGCCCCGCCGGGGCGCCGCTGGTCGGTGCCGCCGTCGGCACCACCCTGATCGGCAACGCCGCCCGCCACCCCTCCGGGCTGCCGCGCACCCCGGCCGCCCCCGGCTCGCCGCTGGTCCTGGTCGCCGTCAGCGGCGGCGCGGACTCGATGGCGCTGGCCATCGCTACCGCCTTCGAGGCCCCCAAGATCGGTCTGCGGGTCGGCGCCGTCACCGTCGACCACGGCCTCCAGGACGGCTCCGCCGACCGCGCCGCCCAGGTCGCCGAGCGCCTGCGCTCGCTGGGCCTGGACCCGGTCGAGGCCGTCCCGGTGCGGGTCGGCCGGGCCGGCGGCCCCGAGGCCGCCGCCCGGGACGCCCGCTACGCCGCCCTGGACGAGGCCGCCGAGCGCCACGGCGCGATCGCGGTGCTGCTCGGCCACACCCGGGACGACCAGGCCGAGACCGTGCTGCTGGGCCTGGCCCGCGGCTCCGGCTCCCGCTCGTTGGCCGGGATGCCGGCCCAGAAGGGCCGCTACCGCCGCCCGCTGCTGGAGCTGGACCGGGCGGCCACCCTGCAGGCCTGCTCCGCCCAGGCGATCCCGGTCTGGGACGACCCGCACAACTGTGATCCCGCCTACACCCGCTCCCGGGTCCGCCACGAGGTGCTGCCGGTGCTGGAGAAGCACCTCGGCGGCGGCGTGGTCGAGGCGCTGGCCCGCACCGCCCGGCTGTTCCGGGACGACGCCGACGCCCTCGACCAGTGGGCCTCGCTGGCCGAGCGCGACCTCCGTACGGGCGAAGGCACCCTGGACGCCGTGAAACTGGCCGAACTGCCGCCCGCCGTCCGGCGCCGGGTGCTGCGGCGGGCGGCGCTGCGGGCGGGCTGTCCGGCCGGGGACCTCTTCGCCCGGCACCTGGAGACGGTGGACCTGCTGGTCACCGGATGGCGCGGCCAGGGGCCGCTGCACCTACCCGGGGGCGTCGAGGCCACCCGTAGGTGTGGCACGCTGGTCTTTCGGCGGCAGGGCGACTGAGGGCGAGGCACGTCCCGGGGGAGCCGGCCGCCGGCCACACAGACCCCGAACGTTTGAGGACGTATCCCCGGTGGACCAGAACGACATGGGCGCTGACCTCGCGAAGGTGCTCATCAGCAAGGACGAGATCGACGCCAAGCTCCAGGAGCTGGCCGAGCGAATCGACCGGGACTACGCAGGCAAGGACCTGCTGATCGTCGGCGTCCTCAAGGGGGCCGTCATGGTGATGGCCGATCTGGCCCGGACCCTGCACTCGCAGGTCACGATGGACTGGATGGCCGTCTCCTCGTACGGCATGGGGACCAAGTCCTCCGGTGTGGTGCGCATCCTGAAGGACCTGGACACCGACATCGCCGGTCGGGACGTCCTGATCGTCGAGGACATCATCGACTCCGGTCTGACGCTGTCCTGGCTGCTGGGCAACCTGGGCTCGCGCGGCCCGGCCTCGCTGGAGGTCTGCACCCTGCTGCGCAAGCCGGACGCGGCCAAGGTCGAGATCGACGTGAAGTACGTCGGCTTCGACATTCCCAACGAGTTCGTGGTCGGCTACGGCCTGGACTACGCGGAGAAGCTGCGTAACCTCCCCTTCATCGGGACCCTCGCCCCGCACGTCTACGGCGGTTGAGGGCTCCGTTCGGGCTATGGGCGGGAACAGAGGGTTGTTCCCGCCCGTTGGACCGGGGGACAAAGAAGCTGAGCCGTGTCGCCGTGCTCCCGCCATGGGTGGGTGCGACTGCGGTACGGTCCAATAAACCGCTCTTCACATGAGCATCGATTCGGATTGCGCCGCGGCCCAAAGCCTCCCGGCGCCGCTGAGTGGCAGGAGGGACGGGGCGGCAACGCTCCGCATGGATGGACGTCAAGCGATACTTCCGTGCGCCGATCATGTGGATCGTGCTGGCTGTCCTCGCCGTCATCGTACTGATGCAGGTCGTTTCGGACTCGAACGGCTACAAGACGGTGGACACCGGGCAGGTCGTCGCAGCGATCGATGCGCACAACGTCAAGTCGGCGCAGATCACCACCGGTGACTCGAACACGATCAAGATCCAGTTGAAGGACGGCGCCACGCTGTCCAACGCCGGTACGGGCAAGGTCCCGTCCGGCAACAAGTTCCAGGCCTCGTACATCGGTGACCAGGGTGTGGCGATCGCCGACAAGCTGCAGGCCCAGATCAACGACAAGGACCCGAACACCCTCGCCGAGGGCTACACGGTCAGTCCCGAGAAGCAGAGCACCTTCGTCAGCCTGCTGCTGTCGATGCTGCCGATCGTGATCATCGTCCTGGTCTTCCTGTTCCTGATGAACCAGATGCAGGGCGGCGGCTCGCGCGTCATGCAGTTCGGCAAGTCCAAGGCCAAGCTGCTCACCAAGGACACCCCGAAGACCACCTTCTCGGACGTCGCGGGTGCCGACGAGGCGGTCGAGGAGCTCCACGAGATCAAGGAGTTCCTCCAGGAGCCGGCCAAGTTCCAGGCCGTCGGCGCCAAGATCCCCAAGGGTGTGCTGCTCTACGGCCCGCCCGGGACCGGCAAGACCCTGCTGGCGCGTGCCGTCGCGGGCGAGGCCGGGGTGCCGTTCTACTCGATCTCCGGCTCCGACTTCGTCGAGATGTTCGTGGGTGTCGGCGCCAGCCGCGTCCGCGACCTCTTCGAGCAGGCCAAGGCGAACGCTCCGGCGATCATCTTCGTCGACGAGATCGACGCCGTCGGCCGGCACCGCGGTGCGGGTCTCGGCGGCGGCCACGACGAGCGCGAGCAGACCCTCAACCAGCTGCTGGTCGAGATGGACGGCTTCGACGTCAAGGGCGGCGTGATCCTGATCGCGGCGACCAACCGCCCCGACATCCTGGACCCGGCGCTGCTGCGCCCGGGCCGCTTCGACCGGCAGATCGCGGTCGAGCGTCCCGACCTCCAGGGCCGTCTGGACATCCTCAAGGTGCACCAGAAGGGCAAGCCGATCGCGCCCGACGTCGACATGTCGGCCGTCGCCAAGCGCACCCCCGGCTTCACCGGCGCCGACCTCTCGAACGTGCTCAACGAGGCCGCGCTGCTGACCGCCCGCTCGGACAAGAAGCTGATCGACAACGGCATCCTGGACGAGGCGATCGACCGCGTCGTGGCCGGTCCGCAGAAGCGCACGCGGATCATGTCCGACAAGGAGAAGAAGATCACCGCGTACCACGAGGGCGGTCACGCCCTGGTCGCGGCGGCCTGCCAGTACAGCGACCCGGTGCACAAGATCACGATCCTGTCCCGCGGTCGGGCCCTCGGCTACACCATGGTGCTGCCGGAGGAGGACAAGTACTCCACCACCCGCAACGAGATGCTCGACCAGCTGGCCTACATGCTGGGCGGGCGCGCGGCGGAGGAGCTGGTCTTCCACGACCCGACCACCGGTGCCTCGAACGACATCGAGAAGGCCACCGCCACGGCGCGGGCCATGGTCACCCAGTACGGCATGACCGAGCGCCTGGGCGCGATCAAGTTCGGCAACGACGCTTCGGAGCCCTTCCTCGGCCGTGAGATGGGCCACCAGCGCGACTACTCGGAAGAGGTCGCCGGGCTGGTCGACGAAGAGGTCAAGAAGCTCATCGAGAGCGCGCACAACGAGGCCTGGGAGATCCTGGTCGAGAACCGCGACGTGCTCGACAACCTGGTTCTGGAGCTCCTGGAGAAGGAGACCCTGAACAAGGAGCAGATCGCCGAGATCTTCGCCCCGATCGTCAAGCGCCCGGCCCGGCCGGCCTGGACGGGCTCCGCCCGTCGCACGCCGTCCACCCGGCCGCCGGTGCAGTCGCCGAAGGAGCTGGCGCTCACCAACGGCGCCGCCGCCTCCGACACCGCTCCGGTCGACATCGTGAAGCTCCCGCCGCTGCCGGCGGCCGAGCCGCCGACCGAGGGCTGAGCCGCACTCCGGTAGGAATGGATGCCGCGTCACCAGGGTTTGTACCCTGGAGGCGCGGCATCCGTGCTGTTCAGCCAGAGTCTTCCCACGAGTAAGCGAGGCCCGCATGATCGACCCGGTGACGCTCGACGGTCCGCCCGCCGTCGGTGCCTTCGACCAGAAGCGGGCCGAGAACGCCATCCGTGAGCTGTTGCTCGCGGTCGGGGAGGATCCCGACCGCGAGGGCCTGCTGGAGACGCCGGCCCGGGTCGCGCGGGCCTACAAGGAGATATTCGCGGGCCTGTGGCAGGAGCCCGAGGACGTCCTGACCACCACCTTCGACCTCGGCCACGACGAGATGGTGCTGGTCAAGGACATCGAGCTGACCTCGGTCTGCGAGCACCACCTGGTGCCGTTCCGCGGCGTCGCGCACGTCGGGTACATCCCGTCCCCCAGCGGCAAGATCACCGGGCTGTCCAAGCTGGCCCGGCTGGTCGACGTCTACGCCCGCCGGCCGCAGGTGCAGGAGCGGCTGACCAGCCAGGTGGCCGACGCGCTGATGCGGATCCTGGAGCCGCGCGGGGCGATCGTCGTGGTCGAGTGCGAGCACATGTGCATGTCGATGCGCGGCATCCGCAAGCCCGGCGCCAAGACCATCACCTCCTGCGTGCGCGGCCAGCTGCGCGACCCGGCCACCCGGGCCGAGGCGATGAGCCTCATCATCGGCAGGTAGCGGCAGGCAGTAGGGGCATCGGTCGCCAGGCGGCGACCGGTCCCGGCTCAGGGCACCTCGGGCTCCGCGTGCGGCGGGGCCGGGGTGCCCAGTGCGTTGCGGCGCTCCGGCATCCGCAGCGTGACCATCCGGCGCCAGCCGAAGGCCCGGTCGTACAGGTAGAGGGCGTGCACCCCGAGGGTGACCACGGCCAGCTGCCAGCGGGGCCAGCGCAGGATCCGCGCCATCCGGGCGGTGACGGCGAGGCCGACGTCCCGGTGGGTGCGGATCTCGCCGCGGGCGCAGGTCTCCAGGGTGTGCCGGACGTACGGTCCGTGGCCGTCGGCGACCAGCCGCAGCAGCTCCTCGTGGCAGTAGGCGAGGTGGTTGTCCTCGTCGGCGGAGATCATCCGCATCGCCCGGCCGAGGTCGGGGTTGTCCCCGTACACCTTGACCAGCTGGCGCATCTGCTCGGCGGCGCGCTGCTCGGTGACCCGGCTGTGCGCGAGGTAGGTGATGATCTCGCGGTCGGTCAGCGGGGCGTCGCCGAGCAGCCGCTCGTGGGACAGGCCGACGCCCTGGCGCTCCAGCAGCATGCAGTAGTCGGCCTCGTCCGGGACGGGCACCTTGGGCAGTCCGCGCTTGTTCAGCAGCTGGGTGAAGATCCGGCCGTGCTTGCGCTCGTCCGCGCCGTGCCGGGCGACCTTCGGGGCGAGCACCGGGTCCGGGGTGAGGGCGGTGATCCGCTCGTTCTCCCAGCCGCCCTGGTCCTCGCCGCCGGCCGCGATGCTGCAGAACAGCTGGTAGGCCTGGTCGTTCCGGTAGATCTCGTTGAAGAGCGATCTGGTGCTCAGCACGGCGCCTCCTGCGCGGATCCGGGGCGGCGCCCGCCGGTGGTCGGGCGGGCGGCCGCGATACGTCCCCCCGAACCGCCGGCCGGCCGGGCCGACCGGCGGGTAATCACCCGCACGCCTCAGCCGAGGTGGGAGCCCAGCCACTCCAGCGAGGCCGGCAGCTCCCGCGTCCAGCTGTCGAAGTTGTGGCCGCCGTCGTCCAGGTACAGCGACTCCACCTTGAACTGCGGATTGGCCGCCGCGACCTGGGTGGCCTGGTCGACGAACTGGACGGTCTGCGGGTAGTCCGACTCCTTGCGGGTGGAGACCACCAGCAGGTTGAGCGGCGGGGCCGGGAGGTTCTGCAGCCGCCAGCCGAGGTCGTGCTGCTGGGTCAGGGCCTTGTCGCCGTTGAAGAGGTCGCCGCCGGTGTACTGGTCCTGGCGCACCGCGAAGTCGCCGTGCAGGCCCGCGGCGCTGCCGTAGACGTTCGGGAAGCGCATCGACAGCCGCATCGCGCAGCTGCCGCCGGTGGAGTAGCCGAACAGGCCCCAGGAGGCGGCCGAGCGGCCGAGCCGGTACGCGCTCTGCAGGGCCTCGGGCACGTCCTTGACGAACCAGGTCTCGCTGCGCGGCCCGCCGGGGACGTCCACGCACTCGGTGTCCCGGGCCGGGACCACCGACGGGCGGGCCAGCACCAGGACGGTCGGCGGCATCTTGCCGGAGCGCTGCAGCTCCACCGCGGTCTGCACCAGCGGCAGCTCCTTGAGCAGGTTCAGGGTGGTGCCCGGGAAGCCGGCCAGGGCCACCACGGCGGGGAAGCGGACCAGGGCGAACTTCGGGTCGAAGTACTCGGGCGGCAGGTAGACGAACATCTGGTCGGAGAAACCGGTCTCCTTGCCGTTGACCCGGACCGACTCGATCTTCCCGACCTCCTCCGGCGGGCCCTTGGGGAGGTTGGGGGCGCTCTCCATGCCGCCCTCGTTGGTCGGCCGGACCAGCTGGTCGGAGACCGGGGTGCCGCCCTTGTGGTTCTCGTTGCCGGCCAGCGCGAGCTTGGCGCCGCCGGGGCTGAGCAGGTCGTCCCAGGAGGTGTAGAAGCCGAAGGAGTTGTTCACCGACAGCGCCAGCACCGCGAGGATCGAAACCTGAACGACGGTCAGCAGCCCGATCCTGCCGAGCACCGGGAGCGGGCGCTGCCGGGCCAGCCGGGGCCAGATCCACAAAGTGGTGAGCAGGGCCGCGGCCCCGAGTGCGAGCAGCGCGTTCACCAGCACGTTGCTGGTCAGTTCCATGCCGTCGGCCTTCCGGTGGGACACTGTCGATGCAGGCTTCATCGTCTGGCGGGCCGTCAGGCCGGGCCACCGCAGCTAGGCTGTCCGGACGTCCCGGCTGGGTCGGGAGGGTGGGGGGAGGTCCGGGGCAACCGGCGCCCTAGAATGCGGCGTCCACCGTACGTACGACGTACCGGAGGGCCCTGCCCCGCCACGCGGCGGCGGACCCACGGCTCCCACCCCCGGCTCAACCCGCAGCGCGCCCACGGCACCGGATTACCGTCCGTTTCCGGATCCTTGGTATGCGCATTGCCCGATGAAGGAATACGCATGAAGGTCCATCACACGTGCTCCCCCGGAGTGAACGGACACCGCCCCGCAGCCTCTACGCTGAGCTTCCATGAGCGTTCCCGTGTCCGTTGAGCCGAGCCCCGAGCAGCCGCCGCGCCGTCGGCGCGGCCTGCAGACGCTGCGCAACCAGGCGGCCGCCGTCCCGAGGGCCTGGCTCCCCGGTGCCGTCGGCTACGCCTGTCTGCTGATCGGGCTGGTGGACATCGCCAGCGCGGTGTTCCCCAAGCTCCGGCACACCAAGATGCACACCTTCGCCGGGCAGCTGCCGGGCGGCACCACCAGCCTGGCCGCGGTCGGCACGCTGATGGTCGGCATCCTGCTGGTGCCGCTGGCGCACGCGCTGCGCCGGCGCAAGCGGCGGGCCTGGCGGGCGGTCTGCGTGCTGCTGCCGCTCAGCGCCTCGCTGCACATCGTGCGCTGGCACCAGATCGGCCCGGCGGTCGTCTCGCTGGTGGTCCTCGCCGTGATGCTGGTGCACCAGCGCGAGTTCTACGCCAAGGCCGACCCGCGCACCCGCTGGGGCGCGGTGGTCAACCTGGTCGTCATGGGCGTCCTCAGCGTGCTGCTCGGCCTGCTGATCGTGAGCACCCGCACCAAGTACGAGGTCGGGCACCCCGCCCTGCTGGAGCGGCTGCAGCACGTCGGGTACGGGCTGTTCGGCTTCGAGGGCCCGGTCCGCTACAACAACGCGCGGATGTCCGACCTGGTCGCCTACCTGCTCGGCGGCCTCGGCCTGCTGACCGCCTTCACCACCGCCTACCTGGCGCTGCGCCCGGGCAAGCCCAAGCCGGAGCTCACCGCCGAGGACGAGGAGAAGGTCCGCGAGCTGCTCAAGCGGCACGGCGAGCGCGACTCGCTCGGCTACTTCGCGCTGCGCCGCGACAAGAGCGTGCTGTTCTCGCCCACCGGCAAGGCCGCGATCTCCTACCGGGTGGTCTCCGGCGTGATGCTCGCCTCCGGGGACCCGGTCGGCGACGTGGAGGCCTGGCCGGGCGCGATCAAGGTGTTCATGGCCGAGGCCCGCGAGCACGCCTGGGTGCCGGCCGTGATGGGCTGCAGCGAGGTCGGCGGCGAGGTCTGGACCCGCGAGGCGGGCCTGGACGCGCTGGAGCTGGGCGACGAGGCGATCGTCGACACCGCGACCTTCTCGCTCGCCGGCCGGGCCATGCGCAACGTCCGCCAGATGGTCAAGCGGATCGAGCGCAACGGCTACTCCTGCAAGGTGCGCAGGGTCTCCGACCTCACCGTCGAGGAGAAGTACCGGATCGCCGACGCCGCCGCCCGCTGGCGCGGCACCGACACCGAGCGCGGCTTCTCGATGGCCCTGGGGCGCTTCGGCGACCCGCTGGACGACGACTGCGTGGTGGTCACCGCCCACAAGGCCCCCGAGGAGGGCGAGAGCGGCGACGACCTCAAGGCCGTGCTGCACTTCGTGCCCTGGGGGCCGGACGGCATCTCGCTGGAGCTGATGCGCCGCGACCGCGCCGCCGACCCGGGCCTGAACGAGCTGCTGATCGTCGCCGCCCTCCAGGAGGTGGGTGCCCTGGGCATCCGCCGGGTGTCGCTCAACTTCGCGATGTTCCGCTCCGCGCTCGCCCGCGGCGAGCGGATCGGCGCGGGCCCGGTGCTGCGCGCCTGGCGCGGACTGCTGGTGTTCCTGTCGCGCTGGTTCCAGATCGAGTCGCTGTACAAGTTCAACGCCAAGTTCCAGCCCGAGTGGGAGCCGCGCTTCCTGGTCTTCCCGAGCACCCGGGACCTGCCGCGGATCGGCTTCGCCGCGATGCAGGCGGAGGCCTTCATCACCCTCGGGATGCCGCGCTTCGGCCGCAAGCGCCAGCGCGAGGGCCTGATGCCCGTCCCGTCGACCCGCGAGGTCGGCGAGGCGGCCTGAGGCCGGCCCGCACCCTTCGGGGCCCCCCCCGGGAACCACCGGCGGGGGCCCCGTTCGATAATGGGGGCATGAGCAATGGGCCCACCAGCGATATGCCGTCCTTCTCGTTGCCGGCCGGACTGCCGCGGCTCGACCGCTGCGCCGTGATGGGCGTGGTCAACGTCACGCCCGACTCCTTCTCGGACGGCGGGCTCTGGTTCGACGCCGCCAAGGCGATCGCGCACGGGCTGGCCCTGCGGGCCCGCGGCGCGGACCTGGTGGACGTCGGCGGCGAGTCCACCCGGCCGGGCACCCAGCGGGTGCCCGAGGACGAGGAGCTGCGCCGGGTGCTGCCGGTGGTGCGCGAGCTGGCCGCCGCCGGGGTGGTGGTGTCGGTCGACACCATGCGGGCCTCGGTCGCCGAGCGGGCCGTGGAGGCCGGTGCCGCGATCGTCAACGACGTCTCCGGCGGGCTCGCCGACCCGGCGATGGCCCGGGTGGTCGCCGAGACCGGCGCGCCCTTCGTGGTCATGCACTGGCGCGGGCAGTCCGCCGACATGGAGCGGCTGGCCGTCTACCGGGACGTCGTGCGGGACGTGGTCGGGGAACTGACCGGGCGGATGGACGCGCTGCTGGCTGCCGGGGTCAAGGAGGACCAGCTGGTCCTCGACCCGGGGCTGGGCTTCGCAAAGACCGCCGAGCACAACTGGGCGCTGCTCGGCCGGCTGGACGCGCTGACCGCGCTCGGCCGTCCCGTCCTCGTCGCGGCTTCGCGCAAGCGGTTCCTGGGTACGCTGCTCGCCGACCCGGAAACCGGGGAACTGCGCCCGGCCCGCGAGCGGGACGACGCGACCGCCGCGGTGTCGGTGCTGTCGGCCCGGGCCGGCGCCTGGGCGGTCCGGGTGCACGACGTGTCCGGTACGGCGGACGCCGTCCGCGTGGTCGCGGCCTGGCAGCGCGCGGCGCGGCTGGGGTGAGGGAGGGTCTGTGACAGGTGACGGCAGGGTGAGCGGCGGGACGGCCGGGAAGGCCCGGGAGGTGGACCTGGAGGCGGTGCTCGCGGCGAACCGGGCGTTCTACGAGGCGCTGGAGCGGGGGGACGTCGAGGCGGTCGAGGAGGCCTGGCTGGGGCCCGAGCACGCCGACGACAAGGGCGGCGTGGTCTGCGTCCACCCCGGCTGGCCGGTGCTGCGCGGGCGGGCGCAGGTGACCCGCTCGTACATGCTGATCATGATGAACACGGAGTACATCCAGTTCTTCCTGACCGATGTCGAGGCCGAGGTGCACGGGGATGTGGCCCTTGTCACGTGCACCGAGAACATCCTCTCCGGGGGCGAGGCCGAGGAGGAGGGGGAACTCGGGCCGCTGGTCGGCGGAAAGGTCGTGTCGAGCAATCTGTTCCGTCGCACCCCGGCCGGGTGGAAGCTCTGGTCGCACCACGGTTCACCCGTTCTGACCAGCGGTGACGAGGACGACGAGGACTGATTCCGGGGGTCGCGGGAATTCGGTGCCGGGCGGTCGCCGGGGAATTTCCGGGTGGTCACCGAACGTTCACGTCAATCGCCATTTCGGTGCGCGTGGCGACGGTTCGTGCCGGGTAGGACGGTCAGGCGTTGTCCGCGCTCGCGGGTAGATTCGAAACGGAGTGGCGGGCGTGATGCCCGTCTTCGCCCTGCCCGTCCATGCCTTCCCCCAGGGCGGGGCCCGTCCGACTGGGAGCAGTGATTCGTTTGCTGGACCGCGTCACCCTGCGGGGGCTGCGAGCCCGGGGCCACCACGGCGTCTTCGAGCGCGAGCGCGTCGAGGGCCAGACCTTCGTGGTCGATCTCGTGCTGTACCTGGACACCCGCCCCGCCGCGTCCGGAGACGACCTCACCCGCACGGCGCACTACGGCATCGTGGCCGAGGAGGTCACCGCGATCATCGCCGGCGAGCCGGTCGACCTGATCGAGACCCTGGCGCAGCGGATCGCCGACCAGTGCCTCAAGCACGACGCGGTCGAGGAGGTCGAGGTCACCGTGCACAAGCCGGACGCCCCGATCACCGTGCCGTTCGACGACGTGACCGTGACCATCCACCGGGGCCGCGCATGACCCCCACCGCGCGCCTGGTTTCCGATGCAGAGGGATTTCTTCGATGAACAGCAGTGACCCGATCGCCGAGCCGAACGCGTTCGACCTGGAGAGCCGGGTGGACTCCGCCGACACCACGCTGCACAGCCAGCGGTGTGCGGTGATCGCGCTCGGCAGCAACCTGGGCAACCGGCTGGACACCCTCCAGGGTGCCGTCGACGCGCTCGCGGACACCCCCGGGCTGAGGATCAAGGCCGTTTCGGCGATCTACGAGACCGAGGCCGTCGGCGGCCCGGAGGAACAGCCCAACTACTACAACGCGGTCGTGGTGCTGCGCACCTCGCTGCCCCCGCGGGACCTGCTGGAGCGCGGCAACGCGATCGAGGACGCCTTCGGACGGGTCCGGGAGGTCCGCTGGGGCCCGCGCACCCTGGACGTCGACATCCTGGCCTACGAGGGCGTGGTCAGCGAGGACCCGCAGCTGCTGCTGCCGCACCCGCGCTCGCACGAGCGTGCCTTCGTGCTCGCCCCCTGGCTGGACGCCCAGCCCGAGGCCGAGGTGCCGGGGCACGGGCTGGTCGGCGCGCTGCTGGAGGCGCTCGGCGGCCCGGACGCGCAGGGCGTGAAGCGCCGCGACGACATCCGGCTGACGCTGCCGGAGTAGCACCGCGCAGGACCCGGCCCCCGCGGCCGGGTCGGCCGGGGCCGCCGGATCGGCCGGGAACTCGGCGACCGGGCCCGGCCGTACGAGTAGATGTCCGCCCGTCCCGTCCCGGTACGGTGGCCTGACGCCGCCGCACCGGGCCACCGGGCGGGCGGTCGGCTCTGGCAACCCCGGGAAGGACCACCTCCGAGTGAAGCTGCTTCGCCTCCGTCTGCTGATCGGCATCACCGCCGCGACGACGGCGCTGTCCTGGGCCGGGTCCAAGCTGTGGGCGTCCCTGGACACGCTGCCGGCCGTACCGGCGGCGGCCCCGGTGGTGCTGGCGGCGGTGGCGGTGGTCCTGCTGGCGACCGCGCTCTCGCTGCGGGCCCGGTTGAAGGCGGTGCGCGAGCGGCAGCCCGGCGCGAAGGGGGTCGACCCGCTGCTGGCGGCCCGGGCGGTGGTGCTCGGCCAGGCCAGCGCGCTGGTCTCCGCGGTGGTCACCGGCATCTACGCCGGGGCCGGGATCTACCTGCTCGGCGAACTGGACGTGTCGGCGCGCAAGGACCAGGCGGTGACCGCCGGGCTCGCCGTGCTGGCGGGCGCCGCGGTGATCGCGGCGGCGCTCTGGCTGCAGCACGTGTGCAAGCTGCCGGAGGACCACGACGACCCGGGCGGTCCGGCGGCCTCGCACCGCTGACGGATCGGCCGGATCCGGTCGGACGGCGCTGAGCAGGCCCTTTTTCGTGATCTTGAGTGAAAAGCCGGGCACATGCGGTAAAAAATGCCCACTGTCAAGGGTGGAAGGGGACCCTGGGCTGACACGGCCCCAATTCGCACGCTAGTTTCTTGGCATGTCTCGCGGACGCCACCGTCATTCCTCCGTCCTCGGCCGGGTCTTTCCCCCCACCGCCGCCGGCGTGCTGCTGGTCGCCGCACTGGCCGCTCTGGTCTTCAGTCAGGACACCGTCCTGGTGCGCTCGGTGGGTGTCGCCGCACTGATCGCCACCCTCGGCTTCGCGGTGCTGCTGCGTCAGCGCGACAAGGCGGCCCGGGCGGCCGCCGAGATGTCCGCGGCGCAGCGGCTGCGGGCCGAGGAGCGCTTCGAGGAGCAGCTCGCCGAGGCCGAGTACGCGGCCGAGGTCGCCGAGGAGCGGGCCACC
This sequence comes from Kitasatospora sp. NPDC059146, assembly GCF_042786665.1. Lineage (NCBI taxonomy): Bacteria > Bacillati > Actinomycetota > Actinomycetes > Kitasatosporales > Streptomycetaceae > Kitasatospora > Kitasatospora sp. NPDC059146. The sequence continues at coordinate 58,101 of NZ_JBHZCY010000043.1, forward strand.
CGCTTCGGCCGGCGGCTGACGGCGGAGAAGTCGCGGCTGGCCAAGGCCGAGACCGAGATCGCCCGGCTGCTCCGGGAGCGGGCCGTGGCGGTCGCCGAGCAGGCGCTCAAGGAGGCCGAGGCGGCCCAGCGGGCGCTCGCCGCGAGCCGCCCCAAGTACCCGGCCAGTCCGGCCGCGTTCGTGCGCGCCGCGTCCGTGCTGCGGCTGCTGGAGCGGCGCGCCGCCGAGCAGGAGGCCGAGCGGGAGCGCACGGCGGGCGCGGAGGTCGCGCTGCGGGCGCGGACGGCTCCGGCCGCTCCGGCCGCTTCGTCGGTCCAGGCCGCGCCGTCCGCTCGGGCCGCTCAGGCCCGTCCGGCCGTGGAGGCCGCCCCGGTTCCGGGTGCGGTGTCCGTGCCCGCCCCGGTGGCGCCCTCGGTGCCGACCCCGGCGCAGGCGCCGGCCGGGCGGACCCCGGTGCAGCCCACGCCGCTGCGCCCGGCGCTGACCGCGACGGTCGGTCAGCTGGGCGGGGCGCCCGGCGCCCCGGCCGTCGGGTCGGCGCCCGCGCCGGCGGAGCGGCAGCGGCCGCGTCCGGTCCAGTCCGGGCAGGTGCGCGGGCAGGGGTTCAGCTTCTTCGGCCGTGGCCAGGGCGCGGCGGTCCGGGCGGCCGTTCCGGCGCCGGCGGTGGGCAGCGTCGCCGAGCTGGGGGAGCGGGCGGACCTGGCGGACGTGGTGGGCGACGAGGCGGTCGCCGCGAAGGCGAAGGCCGAGGCGCAGGAGGCCCGGGAGGCTGTTCCGGAGGTGTCGGTCGAGCACCCGGAGCACCTGGAGCACCTGGAGCAGCCGGTGCGCGCCGGGGGCGCCGAGCCGGGCGGGGTGACCGTGGTGGACCTGACGCCCGAGGACGAGACCGAACTGATCGAGCTCCCGGAGCTGCGCGCCTCGCGCTGAGCGGCCCGCCGTCGAAGGACACCGACGCCCTGCTGCGTCAGATCTGGACGCCGAAGTCCTGGGCGATGCCGGCCAGGCCGGAGGCGTAGCCCTGGCCGACCGCGCGGAACTTCCACTCGCCGCCGTTGCGGTAGAGCTCACCGAAGATCATCGCGGTCTCGGTGGCGGCGTCCTCGGAGAGGTCGTACCGGGCGATCTCGGCGCCGCCGGCCGCGTTCACCACGCGGATGTAGGCGTTCCGGACCTGGCCGAAGTTCTGGCCGCGGGCGGTGCCGTCGTAGATGGTGACCGGGAAGGTGATCTTGACGGCCTCGGCGGGCAGGCCGGCCAGGTTGACGTTGATCGACTCGTCGTCGCCCGCGCCCTCGCCGGTCCGGTTGTCGCCGGTGTGCACGACGGTGTTGTCCGGCGTGCTGGTGTTGTTGAAGAACACGAAGTGCGCGTTGGACAGCACCTTGCCGTCCGCGTTCAGGACGATCGCGCTGGCGTCGAGGTCGAATTCGGCGCCGGTGGTGGTGCGGGTGTCCCAGCCCAGGCCGATGCTGACCGCGGACAGGCCGGGGGCCTCCTTGGTCAGCGAGACGTTGCCACCCTTGGAGAGGCTCACTGGCATGGCGATTGCAGTCCCTTCGTTCGCTTTTCCCGGGACAACGCGGTACTCGGTCGCCTTGGTTCCGGGGAACCCGTGAATTCTTCGTGGGCGTCAAAGCCGGGCAAAGGACGGGCAAAGCCTTGGCAGGGTCGGTCGGGTCCGGATGTCAGACCCGGGGGAAGCGGCCCTGCAGCGTCCAGATGTTCGGGTTGTCGGCCAGGTCGGGGTGCATGTCGAACAGGTCGGCGAGGGTGTCCTGGAGGAAGTCCCGGGCCTCACGCCGCAGCTCGCTGTGCCGGACCACGGCCGGGGGCTCGTCGCGCAGCCAGGTCGCGGTGACCTCGACCCAGTTGAACCGGCGGGCGAAGCGCAGCAGCTCGGTGTTCTGGGTGAAGTCGAGGTCGGCGGTCTGCACCCGGGCGGCCCGGGAGCCGTCCGGGTCGCGGTCGAGCTGCTCGACGATGTCGCACAGCGCCCAGGCGAAGTCCAGCACCGGGACCCAGGCCCAGCGGGTGGAGAGTTCGGCGCCCTCGGCGTCCAGGTAGACGTCGCCGCAGAACAGGTCGTACCGCAGGGCGCGCACGGGGGCGGTGCGGTAGTCGGTCTGCGGGGGGTCGGGGAAGCGGTTGGAGAGGGAGTAGCCGAGCTCGATCACGTAGGCCATTGTCGGGGAGTGGGCGGGTAACCGATAACCGGGTGACCTCGGCGGGGGTCGCGCGGGATGATGGGCGCATGTCCGAGCCCATCCGCGTACGGGGGTCGGTGGTCGTCCCCGACGCCGAGCTCGTCTGGCGCTTCTCGCGTTCCTCCGGCCCCGGTGGCCAGCACGTCAACACCTCCGACTCCAAGGCGGAGCTGCGGTTCGACCTGGCCGCCTCGAAGGCGCTGCCCGAGGTGTGGCGCACGCGCGCCCTGGAGCGGCTGGCGCACCGCCTGGTGGACGGCCGGGTGCTGGTGATCCAGGCCTCGGAGTTCCGCTCGCAGTGGCGCAACCGGGAGGCGGCCGCGGTGCGGCTGGGGGTGGTGCTGAGCGAGGCGTGCGCGCCGCCGCCGAAGGCCCGCCGGGCGACCAGGCCGAGCCGGGGGATGGTGGAGCGGCGGCTGGAGAACAAGCGGCACCGTTCCGACCTCAAGCAGGGCCGGCGGTCGCCGCGCGGCGAGTAGGGCGGACCGCCGGGTGGTGCCGCCTGCCGAACCGTTTCAGCCCAGCGTGCGGTAGCCGCCGCGGAAGTAGAGCAGCGGGCGGCCGCCGGGGGTGGGGACCACGGCTTCCAGCACGCGGCCGATCAGCAGGGTGTGGTCGCCCGCGGGTATCCGCTGTTCGGTGCGGCACTCGACGGTGGCCAGCGCGCCCTCGATCAGCGGGGCCCCGGTGCGGGCGCCGCGGTGGTGAGGGGTGTCCGCGAACAGCAGCCGGTCGCTGAGCCGGCCCTTCATGGCGAAGCGGGAGCCGAGCGCCTTCTGCCCCTCGGTGAGCACCGAGACCGCCCAGGTGTCGTTCCGGGAGAGCACCTCGTCCATCCGGGAGTCCTCGCGGACCGAGACCAGCACCAGCGGCGGGTCCAGGGACACCGAGAGGAAGGACGTGGCGGTCATGCCGACGTCCTCGCCGTCCTCCTCGTCGTGGACGGTCACCAGGCTCACGCCGGCGGCGAGCTGGGAGAGGGCTGCCCGGAACTCGTCGGGCGTGGCGTGGGGGGCAGCTTCGGGCTGCGGGGACGGATACACGTACCGCACGGTAGTCGTCGCTCCCGGGTGACGGCATCGGGCCGTGGTCGTAGGACCCCGGCCGGGGGGTGGTGCCCGCCGCGGGCCGCGGTCACTCCCAGGGGTGAAGCGCGGGTACCGGCGGGTGCAGTCCGCTTGAGTCCGCGGCGCCCGTGGTCGACCACCAGGAATGTTCCGATGGCGGTTTATGTCCCGCTATGGGGCGGATGAACTGATTAAGGGCGCATTAGTCTTGTGTGATTTAAGTCACAAGTGGTGGCCTATTGCTGACCGAGCGTGCCGAACGCTGTGCTCCCTGTGATTCAGTTCTTCTGGCAATCGGACGATAACCAATCAAGAACTATCCGAAGCAGCCGGGGAGCCCCCGCATGGAAGCCGAGTCGGAGCCGTACGTCCGTCTCGCGACCCTCCGCACCTTGCACCGGGTCGTGGCGGACCTCAACGCTGCCCGCAGCCTGGCGGGCACGCTGCAGGCCGTCGTCGAGGGCGCGGTGCACGGACTCGGCTTCGACGCCGCCGCGGTCAGCCTGGTCCGGCCGGACGGCGACCTGGTGGTGGCAGCAGTCTGGGAGCTGGAGGAGAGCCCGATGGGCGGGCCCTCGGTGCTGCTCGGCCAGGTCGGCTCGCGGGAGTCCTGGGACCGGCTGCTCGGGGTCAGCGACCACTGGGGCACCCTGCGCTTCCTGCCGTACGACCGCGGCTGGGCCGTCGCCAGCGACATCCCGCGCTGGATCGGCGACGGACCGCTGCCCGTCTACGCCAACGACTGGCACCCCGCCGACGGACTGCTCGCCCCGATGTACAGCGCGGGCGGGGACCTGCTCGGCGTGCTCTCGGTGGACCGCCCGCGCAGCGGCAAGCGGCCCGGGGCGTGGACCCGCGAGGCCCTGGAGATGTTCTCGCTGCAGGCCTCCATCGCGATCGGCAACGCCCGGCTGCGGGCCGAGATGCAGCGCGCGCTGGCCCGGCTGGAGAAGGAGCAGCAGGCCCTGCGGGCCAGCGAGGAGAGCTTCCGGCAGGCCTTCGAGTACGCGCCCAGCGGGATGGCCATCACCGAACTCCACGGCGCCGGGCGCGGCCAGCTGACCAGGGTCAACGACGCGCTCTGTCGACTGCTCGGCCGCCCCCGCGCGGTGCTGCGCCAGCAGAGCTTCGCCGACCTCGTGCACCCCGAGGACCGGGCCCTGTTGGAACGCACCAGCGCCGAGAGCGGCCGGGCGGAGCTGAGGCTGTCCCGGCGGGACGGCGGCTACCAGTGGGTCTGCCTGCGCAACTCGATCGTGGCGGACGCGGCCGAGGGCCCGAGCTTCCTGCTCACCCATGTCGAGGACATCGAGGACCGCAAGCGCCACGAGCTCCAGCTCGCCCACCGGGCCAGCCACGACGCGCTCACCGGCCTGCCCAACGGCGCCGAGCTCAAGGCCCGGCTGGCCCGCCGGCTCTGCGCCGAGCCGCAGCCGGTCGGCGCCGCCGCCCCCGCGCTGACCGCCGAGGTCGGCTACCCGCAGCCGTACGCCTACCCGGCCGACACCTACAGCGCGCACGCGGCGTACGAGGGCCTGGAGGGCGTGGACCCGTACCCGGGGCCGGTGCACGGCTACGGCGCGCTGGAGGGCGGGCCGGCGCCCGGGCTCGGCGCGGGGTACGGGGAGCACGTGCACGCCGTGGTGCCGGCCGAGTACGGGCCGAGCGGCGAGGCCTGGTCGGTGCCGTTCCGCTCCGGCCCGGCGGCCCCGGCCGACAAGGGGCTCGCGGTGCTCTTCTGCGACCTGGACGGCTTCAAGTCGATCAACGACCGGTTCGGCCACAACGCGGGCGACTCGGTGCTGGTCGAGGTCGCCCGGCGGCTGAGCGGGGCGGTCCGGGACGGCGACACGGTGGCCCGGCTGGGCGGCGACGAGTTCGTGGTGCTGGCCGACGGCATCGGCCGCGAGGAGGCCAAGGACCTGGCCCACCGGCTGCGCAACGCGATCATCCCGCCGATGCGGATCGACGGCCGGGCGATGCGGGTCGGGGTGAGCCTCGGAGTGGGCTGGGCCGGCTGCGGGATGAGCATCGAAGAGGTGCTGCACACCGCGGACGAGCGGATGTACGACGAGAAGCGGGCCCGGGGCGGGGCCGTGCGGGGCGCGCGCGGCGAGCGCTCGCACCGGCGCGCGGGCTGACGACGGGGCTCGCGGCGCCTGCTCAGCGGCCGGCGGGAGGGGGTGGGCGCCGGGCGCCCGGGAACGCGCAGGTTACCCACGGGTTGTCAAGGGTTCTTTTCCTGCTGTCAGGTACGGCAGGTAGGGTGCCCGGTACGACAGCGTCCATGATCTGCGCCGCCCGCGCGCGGCGCACACCGGATGGGGGAACAGACCACCGTGACGACCGCCGGCGACAACGGATTGCCCGAGGGCCAGGGGGGCGGTGCCCCACAGGACGACGACCCGTTCGGCTACCTCTACCGGCCGGCCGACGGCTCCACCGGGCAGCCGGCCGAGCCGCAGCAGGGGGTTCCCCGGACGTCGTACAGCCGCCCGATGGAGGTCGGCCGGGCGCAGTACGGTGCGCCGCGCGCCCAGCAGCCGCCGTACGGCCAGCCCGGTCCCGCGCAGCCGCCCTACGGCCAGCAGGGGATGCCCCCGCAGGGCCAGTACGGCCAGCCCGGTGTGCCGCCGCAGGCCGAGTACGGCGCGCCCGCCCAGCAGACCCGCTACGCCGAGCACTCCCGGCCGCAGCCGGGGGACGAGCGGCCGAGCAGCGGCCGGAGCAAGGGCGCCGTGATCGGTGCGGTCGCCGTGGTCGCGGCGATAGCGATCGGTGCCGGGATCGCGCTCTCCACCGGTGACCCGGACGCGGACAAGACCGCCAAGGGCGGCACCACCAGCGCCGCCCCGCCGGCGCCCAGCGGTGCCGCGACGCCGAGCGGGACCGGCTCGGCCTCGCCCTCGGCGAGCGCCACGGTCTCGGCCGGCCCGGCGACCGTGGACGCCGGCCAGTTGCAGGGGCAGAACGCGCCGTCCGGCAACAGCGTCAAGGGCGCCAAGTCCGCCGACGGCAGCTACCTGACGCTCCAGCAGGGCGGCACCGTCACCTGGAACGGCCAGATCGCCGCGGCCGGCACGTACAAGCTCACCGTGCACTACAACAACGCCGGCGGGGACGTGAAGGGCGCGGCCGCGGTCAACGGCAAGGACTGGCCGAACGGGCTGACGTACCGGAACTACTCGCCCGGCAAGGACCCGGCGTCGTCCTGGTACACCACCTGGATACTGCCGCAGTTCCAGGCCGGGGCGAACTCGGTCAGCTTCACGGTGCCCTCCGGGCCGATCCTGATCGACCAGATCACCGTCGAACCGAGCAGCTGAGGCCCGGTCGAGAAAGCGGACGGCCGCCCGCCCCCGCCGGGGGGAGGCGGGCGGCGCCGGTTGTGAGGGCGCCCTGAGCGAGGGGGAGCGCTCGGGGGCGCCGGCCCCGAGGCCCCCGCGCCGCA
>NZ_JBHZCY010000044.1:0-13893 GCF_042786665.1 Kitasatospora sp. NPDC059146
GGGCACCGGGCCGGGCGGCTCCCCGCCGTGGTGGGGGCGGCGGTGGTGGCCGTGGACGCCCTCCCCCCCAGCTCCTTCGAGTCGCTCAGCTGGCTGGCGCTGGTCCGGGTGGTCGCCGCGGGGCTGTGCGGTCCGGCGGTCACCGTGGCCTTCGCCGGTCTCGCGGTCGCCGCCTATCCCGGGCTGAACGGCCTCTGGGGCAAGTCCCACGGGATCGAGGACTTCCTGCTGGTGATCGCCGGCTGCGTCCTCGCGTATCCACTCAGCGTCTTCCGGGCCCGGGCCGCCGCCTACGTCCGCCATCTCCAGGGCGCCGCCGAGACCACCCGGCAGGTGGTGCTGCGCCCGGTGCCGCCGGGCTGGGGCGGGGTGGACGCGGAGGCCCGCTACCTGGCCGCCGACGTGGAGGCCCGGGTGGGCGGCGACTTCTACGACGTGGTGGCCACCCCGTACGGCGCGCGGGTCGTCCTCGGCGACGTCCAGGGGAAGGGCCTGCCGGCGGTCGCCACGGCGGCGGCGCTGGTCGGCTGCTTCCGGGAGGCGGCCTTCCGGGAGGAGGGCCTGGCGACGGTCGCCTCCTGGCTGGAGGAGCGGGTGCACCGGCAGAACCGGCTCTCCGCCCGGCTGGGGGAGGAGGACGAGCGGTTCGCCACCGCGGTGGTCGTCTGGTTCCCCGACGACGCCCCCGGGGAGATCCAGGTGGTCAACTTCGGCCACGACTGCCCGTACGTCCTGGGCCCGGACGGGGTCCGGCAGCTGCCGCCGGGCGACGGCGTCCCACTGGGCCTCGCCCCGCTGGCCGGGCGGCTCCCGCAGGTGCAGCGGCTCCGGCTGGGCGCGGACGAGACCGTGCTGATCGTCACGGACGGGGTCACGGAGGCCCGGGACCGCCAGGGCGACTTCTTCGACCTGCGCGCCCACCTGGAGGGCCTGGCCGGCCTGCCCGGAGCCGGGGAGCCGGAGCGCCTGGTGGGGGCCGTCGTCGGCGCCGTCCTCCGACACAGCGGCGGGCGCCTGACGGACGACACCGCGCTGCTCGCGGTCCGCAACGGCAAGGGCAACGGAAACGGGAGCGGCAACGGAAACGGCAGTGGCAACGGAGACGGAGACGGAAACGGCGCGGCCTCCGGCTGAGCCGGGGGCCGCGCCGGTCGGGCGTGCGGTGGGGGTCAGGCCCGGAGCTGGGCGACGGCGAGCGAGGGGCGCGGGATCCGGCTGATCACCGAGCCGATCAGGGTGCCGATCGACACCCCGAACACCGCGGACACGGCGGCCAGCACCGACTGGGCGCCGTTGCCGACCTCGATCTGCGCGGTGTTCAGCAGGCCGAAGGAGCCGGGCACCACGATCCAGAACGCGGGCAGGTAGAGCACCTGCCAGAGCGGCCCGCCGGGCAGCCAGTGCACCACGGTGGCCGCGACCGCGGCACTGACGGCGCCCGCCAGCCCGCCTATCGCCGCGCCGTGGACCGACCCGACCACCACCTGCACGGTGACGCTGACCGCGATCACCGCGACGATCCACGGGATCGCCGGGGGAGGGGTGTTCACATTGACCACGACGCCGGCCACGGCGATCGCCAGCCCCACCGCGATCACCCACCAACTCGGCTTGGCCACCTGGATGTTGGCCAGCGCACTGGCCGGAACGCCGAGCGCGGTGGTGGCCGCCGCCACCCCGGCGAGGAACAACGCCAGCTGCACCGCGCCGGACACCAGCCGGGCCGTCCCGGCGCTGGCGGCGCCCGCCGCGACCTCCGACAGCCCGGTGACCAGCAGTCCGCCCGGCAGCAGGATCGCCAGGGTGGCCACGATCGTGCGCAGCGGGCCCTCCAGCAGGCCGGCCCGGGTGAGCGACAGGACGAGCAGGGCCACCAGGAACCCGGCGGTGACCGGCAGCAGCGGCCGCAGCCTGGGCAGCCGGCGGGCCAGGACGGTCAGGCCCGCCACGATCAGCGAGCCGGCCCCGGCGGCCAGCACGTTCGCCGTCACCGGCTGGAGGAACAGGCAGACGCCCACCCCGACCGGCAGCGCCCCCAGGTCCGCCACCCAGGCGGGCCAGCGGGCGGGGGCGAGCCGGATGGCGTCCAGCTCGGCCAGCGCCCGGGGGCCGTCCAGCTCGCCGGCACGCAGCCGGTGCACCAGGTGCAGGACGTCCGCGGTCTGCTCGAACCGCAGCGCGGCGCCGACCGGCGCGAAGCTGGTGGCCTCCACCGCGTCGAGGGCGACGAACAGGCCGTTGGTGAGCGCGGCGACCCGCACCTCGGGAGCCCCCAGTGCCCGTCCGAGCCCGCGGAGTTCCTCCTCGACCTCATGGACGGGAAGGCCCCCGCCCAGTAGGGCGTCGCCCAGTTCGAGCAGCAGGCGGCGGAGCGGGTCGGCGGGGGCCTCGTTGCCCCGGACCGGCGGAGACTTGCTAGACATGGCAGGTATCGTCCCATCCCGCCCGCTTGGGTCCGAATCTGCCCTGGTCTGATCGTTTCGTGCCGCCGCCGTCGGGCTGCCGCTGGCCCGGGGATCAGTTCACGTAGACCGCCGGGGCGCCGGACTGGCTGGTGTCGGCGACCGGGCCGTAGCTCGCCGAGAAGTAGCCGTCGCCGGGGCAGAGGCCGGAGCCGCCGCTCTTGGCGAAGTGCTCGTTGGTGAAGGTCAGGCTCTGGCCGCCGTTGTCGGCGGTGCCGGTGAAGGCTCCGCTGAGCCGGTAGGTGCAGGTGATGGTGCCGAACCAGCTGTTCAGGACGGCGGTGGCCTGGATCTGCCCGGCGCTGCCACCGGTCAGGGTGACGGGCAGGCCGGTGCCGTCGTCGATCGAGACGCCGTACGGCAGGGTGTCGACCGTCAGGCTCTGCACCGAGGTGACGCCGGTGACGTTGGCGGTGCAGGAGCCGAAGGTGAGGCCGGTCATCGACTCGGTGGCGGTGCCGGGGGCGGCCGGGTTGGTCAGCACGGTGGCGGACAGCTGGGAGGTCGCGCAGGTGACGCCGGTGGTGCTGGTGGCGGTGGAGTAGAAGGTGGCGGAGCCGCCGGCGAGCGTCGCGGCGAGGGCGTCGCCCGCGGCGACGGCGGCGCCGCCCGTGCTGCCGGTGGTGAGCACGGGGCCGGCGTCGTCTGCCGGAACCGCGGAGGCGGGGGCCGCGGCGGCCAGGGCGAGCGCGGCGAGTACGGCGAGGGCCAGGGGCGCGGTGCGGTGGAGGGGTGCGCGCATGGGAAAGCCTCTTCCTCGGTGAGGGGCGAGAAGGCGAACGTCCGCTGCTCCCAAGGGACTTCCGAGGGGCGGGGAGCGGGGGAGCTGACTCCGTTGTAGGACCGTGTCGGTGGGCCGTCAAGGCGCGGCGGAGAACTTGCTGACGATTCGTCAACAGTGGCGGACCGGGCCTGCCGGCGAGCTGTCAGTGATCGGAGAGCAGGATGTCAGTGCCCTGACAGTGGGGGCCGGAAGACTCCGTGGCGCCCGATCACATGATCAACAACGGAGAGAGCCCGCCCGTGCCCCGACCCCGCCCCCTCACCGCCCTCCGCACCACCACCCTCCGTGCCGCCGCGGCCACCGCCGCCGGCCTGCTGCTGGCCGCCCTCACCCCGGCCGCCGCCTCGGCCGCCGCGCCCGCCCCGCCGGTGCCGGCCCTGACCTGGACCAAGCCCTGCACCCCGGGCTTCCAGTGCGACACCGCCCAGGTACCGCTGGACTACCGCGACCCGCGCGGCCGCTCCATCGACCTGGCGCTCATCCGCCGCCCCGCCGACGACCGGGCGCACCGGATCGGCACCCTGTTCTACAACCCGGGCGGCCCGGCGATCCCCGGCACCCTGGCGCTGCCCTCCACCACCCAGCTGTTCCCCGAGGACGTCCGCCGGCGCTTCGACATCGTCAGCTTCGACCCGCGCGGCGTCGGCGCCTCCACCACCCTGCGGTGCTTCCCCGACCCGGGCGGCGAACAGGCCCTGCTCGGCGGACTCCCCGCCGGCTACCCGATCGGCGCCGAACAGCAGTCACGCTGGGCCGACACCTACGCGCAACTGGGCCGCCACTGCGCCGACAACGACGACACCGGCCTGCTCGCCCACCTGTCCACCGCGGACGTCGCCCGCGACCTCGACCTGCTGCGCCAGGCCGTCGGCGACCGCAGGCTCAGCTACCTCGGCACCTCCTACGGGACGTACCTCGGCGCCACCTACGCCAACCTCTTCCCCGGCCGGGTCCGTGCCATGGTCCTGGACAGCGCCGCGGACCCGGTGGCCTGGTCCACCGGCCGCACCCCGCAGGACCGCGCGCTGCCGCCGTTCCTGCGCACCGGCAGCGACCTCGGCTCGGCCCGCGCCCTGGACGACTTCCTCGACCGCTGCGGCGCCGCCTCCCCGGCCGCCTGCGCCTTCTCCGCGGGCAGCCCGGAGGCGACCAGGGCCAAGTACGCCGCGCTGACGGACCGCCTGGCGCACGGACCGGTCACCGTCGGCACCGGGGCGCAGGCCGTCACCTACGACGAGGCGAGCGCCGTCTCGGCCGTCGCGCTGCTGCTCTACTCGGCCCAGCCGCTGCCGCAGCTCGGGAGCCCCGGCTGGGCCGCCCTGGGCGGGCAGTTGCAGAGCCTGTGGACCGCCGCCGACACCCCGGCGGCACCCCTGCCGACCGGCGCGCAGCCCGGCCAGACGCAGGTCCTCGGCGTGCTGTGCGCCGACACCGTCAACCCGCCCGCCGGCGCCGACTACCCGGCGCTCGCCGACCTCGCCCGGGACCGCTCCGGCGCCCTCGGTCCGTACTGGGTCTGGCAGACCCAGCGCTGCGCCGCCTGGCCGGCCGAGGCCGCCCGGGACCGCTACACCGGGCCCTGGGACCGCTACACCGCCGCGCCCGTGCTGGTCGTCGCCAACACCGGCGACCCGGCCTGGCCGTACGAGGGCTCCCGCGCGCTGGCCGACACCCTGGCCCGCGGCCGGCTGCTGACCGTCGACGGCCCGGGCCACAGCGTGCTCGGCAACCCGAGCGGCTGCGCCGCCGGCTACGAGGCGCGCTACCTGGTGGACGGCGACCTGCCGCCGCGCGGCCGGGTCTGCGCGCCGGACGCGCCGCCGTTCCGGTAGCGCTCGGTGACCGGCGGGCCTGCCCGATGGGGCGTGCCCGGATCGGTGACGGTCCGGGCACGCCCCCGTTCAGCGCTCCCCGCCGCCGTCCTCGTCCGACGGCTCGTGGCCGCGCGCGTGGTGGCGCCGCAGGAACCAGACCAGCAGCGCGACGGCGACGAGACCGGCGATCGTGATGGCGGCGACCCGGCCGACGGTGCCCTCCACCCTGGTGTACGCGGCCCCGGCGAAGTAGCCCAGCAGGGTGAAGCCGAAGGCCCAGGCCAGCCCGCCGAGGGCGTTGTAGAGCAGGAACCGGCGGTACGGCATCCGGGACATCCCGGCCAGCGAGGGCACCAGCGGGCGGAAGAAGGCGATGAAGCGGCCGACGAACACGGCGGCCGGCCCGCGCCGACGGATCAGGTCCTGCGCCGTCCCGACCCGCTTCGCGTGCCGCTGCAGCGGGCGGGTGCGCAGGATCGCCGGGCCGAGGTGGCGGCCGATCTCGTAGCCGGCGGAGTCCCCGAGGACGGCCGCGCAGACCACCACCAGGATCATCCAGCCGAGCGAGACGCTGCCCTGGTGGGCGATGAAGCCGCCGAGGACGGCGGCCGTCTCGCCCGGGATGAAGAAGCTGAAGAACAGCGCGTCCTCGGTGAAGACCATGGCGCCGACCACCGCGTACACGACCGGGCCGGACAGTCCGCGCAGCCAGTCGGTGATCGCGTGCATCCGCCGCACCTCGCCGGTGATCGGTCCGCTTTCCGCCCCAATGTAACGCTTGTCCCCCGAATCGCCCCTGGTGGAGGCCCGGGCCGGCCCCCGGCGGAGGCCCCGGGCCCGCCCCCGGCGGGTGGGCACCGGGGGCGGCTTCCTTAGCGGAACGTAAGATCTGCGCGGCGCTCCTTGCCGCCGCCCCGCGGGCGGCGGCACGCTCTGGGACACCCACCCGCCGTACCAGTCCCCGGAGCCGCCATGTCCCCGTCCGCCGCCGTCCCGGCCGCCCCCGCTCCCCGCCCGCAGCCGCCCGGCGGGGACCGCGCCCGGCGGCGGCGCGCCCTGATCGGCGGGTCGCTGGGCAACCTGGTGGAGTGGTACGACTGGTTCGTCTACGCCAGCTTCGCCGTCTACTTCGCCGACGACTTCTTCCCCGGCAGCGACTCCACCGCCAAGCTGATGAACACCGCCGGCATCTTCGCGGTCGGCTTCCTGATGCGCCCGGTCGGCGGCTGGCTGCTCGGCCGGGCCGCCGACCGGCACGGCCGCAAGAGCGCGCTCACCCTGACCGTCACCATGATGTCCGCGGCCGCCGTACTGATCGCCGTCGCCCCGACCTACGCGCGGGCCGGCTACCTCGGCGCCGCCGTGCTGCTGCTCGCCCGGCTGCTCCAGGGGCTGAGCATCGGCGGCGAGTACGCGGCCAGCGCCACCTACCTCACCGAGGCCTCCGCACCGAACCGGCGGGGCCTCGGCTCCTCCTTCCAGTACGTCTCGATGACCTGCGGCCAACTCCTCGGCCTGGGCATCCTGATCGTCCTGCAGCACACCCTGACCAGCGCCCAACTGCACGCCTGGGGCTGGCGGTTGCCGTTCCTGCTCGGCGCCGTGCTGGCCGTCGTGGTGCTCTGGCTGCGCCGCCGGCTGCCGGAGACCGAGGCCTTCACCGCCGAGTCCGCCGGCCGGGAGCGGGCCGACGCCCGCGGCACCCTGCGCAGCCTGTGGGAGCACCGGCGCCAGGCCGCCCTGGTGATGGCCCTGACCCTCGGCGGCACCGTCGCCTACTACACGTACACCACCTACCTGACCAAGTACCTGATCGGCAGCGCCGGGCTCGCCAAGAACACCGCGACCCTGGTCAGCTTCACCGCGCTCGCCGTGTTCGCCGCCGTCCAGCCGCTGGCCGGACTGCTCTCCGACCGGATCGGCCGCCGCCCGCTGCTGATCACCTTCGCGCTCGGCTGCACCGTCGGCACCTACCCGCTGATGACCGCCCTCGGCTCGGCCTCCGGCTACTGGTCCGCGCTCGGCCTCTCGCTCGTCGCCCTGCTCGTCGTCACCGGCTACACCTCGATCAACGCGGCCGTGAAGGCCGAACTCTTCCCCACCCGGATCCGCGCGCTCGGCGTCGCGCTCCCGTACGCCCTCGCCAACGCGCTGTTCGGCGGCACCGCCGAGTACATCGCGCTCTGGTTCAAGAACAGCGGCCACGAGTCCGGCTTCTTCTGGTACGTCTCCGGCTGCGCGCTGGTCTCCCTGGTCGTCTACGTGCTGATGCCCGACACCCGGCACGCCGTGCTCGACCCCCGGGAGGCCCCGGCGGTGGCCGCCGCGGCGGAGCCCGTACGGTAGTCACCTCAATCCCGGGGAGGGCTCCGTGCACATGCTGCTGGTCGAGGACGACGACCGGATGGCGCAGGCCCTCGCCACCGCGCTCGCCCGGCGCGGCCACACCGTGCGCCGGGTGGTCCGCGCCGCCGAGGCGCTGCGGCACGCCCGGGAGGCCGAGTTCGTCCTGCTCGACCTCGGCCTGCCCGACCTGGACGGCCTCGACCTGCTCCGCAAGCTGCGCACGGTCTGCGCGGTGCCGCTGATCGTGGTCACCGCGCGCAGCGAGGAGCGGGACGTCCTCCAAGGCCTGCGGGCCGGCGCCGACGACTACGTGGTCAAGCCGTTCCGGATGGCCGAACTCATCGCCCGGATCGACACCGTGCGCCGCCGCACCGGCGGAGGCGCCCCCGAACCGGCCGACGGGCGGCGGCAGGTGCGCACCGGTGACGTCACGATCGACCTGGCGGCCCGCAGCGTGACCGTGGACGGGGTCGAAGTCCGGCTCACCCGGCGCGAGTTCGACGTGCTCGCGCTGCTCGCCGCGCAACCCGGCGACGTCCGCTCCCGCGAGGAGATCCTCGACCGGATCTGGGGCGACGCCTTCCTCGCCTCCTCCCGCTCGCTCGACGTGCACGTGGCCGGCATCCGGGCCAAGACCGGCCGGGCCGCCCTGCTCCGCACCATCCGCGGCTACGGCTACCAACTCGGCGCCCTGGACGGCCGGTGAGGCGCCGGCTGCTGGCCGTGCTCACCGCGCTCATCGGTACGGCCGTGCTGCTGCTCGCCCTGCCGCTGGCCGACTCCTACGCCCGCGGCCGCACCGAGCACCTGCTGCTGCAACGCCGGGCCGACGGCGTCCGCTTCGCCGAACTCGCCGACCGGATCCGCACCGACGCCGACCGCCGCGAACTCGACGCCGAACTCACCCGCTACGCCCAGCTCTACGGCGCCGCCGTGACCGTGGTCGACACCGTCGGGCACACCGTCGGCCGGGCCGGCCCGGCCCCGGTCGGCCCGGCCGCCCGGCAGGCCGAGGACCGCGCCCTGACCGGCCGCTCCACCGAGGCCCTGCCCACCGTCCTGCCCTGGGGGCCGGACACCGTGGTGCTGGCCGAACCGGTCGGCCAGGACGAACGGGTCGGCGGCGCCGTCCTGTTGACCGTCCCCACCGGCGCGGCGCGGCACGACGTGCTGGTCCGCTGGACGCTGATCGCGGCCGGCGCCGTCACCGCCTTCGGTGCCGCCGCGCTGGTCGCGGCCGGCATCGCCCGCTGGCTGCTGCGGCCCGTCCACGAACTCGACCGCGCGGTCGCCACCATGGCCGACGGCCGCTTCGAAGCGCGCGCCGCCGTCGCTGCCGCCGCCGACACCGGCCCGCCCGAACTACGGCGGCTGCGCGAGCACTTCGACGGCATGGCGGCGGCGGTCGGTGAATCGCTGCGCCGCCGGCGGGACTTCGTCGCCGACGCCTCGCACCAGCTGCGCAACCCGCTGGCCACCCTGGTGCTGCAACTGGAGAACGCCGAGCCGTACGTCGAACCGGGCCCCGGCCGTACGGCGCACGCCCTCGCCCTGGACGAGGCGGACCGGCTGGGCGAGCTGCTGGACGGCCTGCTGGCCCTCGCCCGGTTGGAGGCGGCCGCCGCTCCGGTCGAGGAGCAGGACGTCTCCGCGGCCGTGGCCGAGCGGGTGGCGGCCTGGGCCCCGGTGTTCGAGGCGGGCGGCCCGGAGCTGACCGCCGACGTCGCCCCCGGGCTGCGCGCCCGCACCCTGCCCGACGCGGCCGGGCGGATCCTGGACGCCCTGCTGGACAACGCCGGCAAGTTCGTTCCGCCGGGCGCCCGCGTCCGGGTGACTGCCCGGCCCGGCCCGGACGGCGGCGCGGTGGTCCGGGTCCGGGACACCGGCCCCGGTGTCCCGACCGCCCAACTCCCCCTGCTGCTGGGGCGCTTCGCCCGTGCGCCGGAGCACCAGAACCTCCCCGGCACCGGCCTCGGCCTGGCCATCGCGGACGAACTCGCCCGCGCCGGCGGCGGAACGCTCACCGTCGCCGCGACGAGCCCCCACGGACTGACCGTCGAGTTCCGGCTGGCCGCGCCCTGAGCCCTGAGCTCCGCAGCGGTTCAGCGGTTCAGCGGTACCAGGCGCGGAGGGCCGTCGCGGTCTCCCGGACGTCGGCGCGCCCGTCCCGGATGCGGGCGGCGAGCTCGGTTGCGGCCTTCGGCCCGACGGTGACGGTGACGCCGGAGGCGGTGAGGTAGGCGGCGGCGACGACCGCGGCGAAGTGCTCGTTGCCGGACTCCAACGCCGGGACCCGGATGAGCTGGTGCATGAGCGCGGCCGCGCGCTGGTGCGGGCCCTCGTACACGGGGACGTCCATGACCTCGTCGGCGTGCCGGGCGACGGCGGCGCTGAGGGTGCCGTAGTCCGTGATGTCGGGGTCGGTGGGCAGGAAGCGGTGGGCGATGTCGAGCAGCCAGGCCCGGTCGATGCGCAGGATCACGCCGCGTCCAGGGCGGGTCCGCGCCGTCGGCGCGCGTGCTGTTCGGGGGCCTGGTGGAGCCGGCGCCGCTGCCCCGGCCGGACGTTCAACCGCATGAGGTGCAGCGTAGCCAGCCGTAGCGGCCGCTACCAAACGGGCTTGACGGCGCCTCGGCAGCGGCCCCGGGCTCACTCGTGGGAGCTGATCACCCCGCCGGTGCTGAGCACGATGTACACGCCGTTGGCGTCGAGCCCGGCGTCGTGCTGGTCGGACTCGACGGTGCCCATCACGGCGTTCCCGTGGCCGATGATGTCGGCGCGGTAGTGGAGTTCGCCGACCTTGGTGACCTTGGCCGTCCACCCGCCCGCCAACTGGAAGGTGCCCGGGCCCTGGTGGGCGCCGCCCGTCCAGGCGTGCACCGTGCCGTCCATCGCGAGCACCACGAACATGCCGTTGGCGTCGAGCCCGGTGTCCCGGCCGTCCGCCTCGATCGTGCCGAGCACCTGGCCGCCGTTGACGAGCTTGCCGACGTAGTGCAGGTCGCCGAGCTAAGGAGGAGCGCATCCGCGACCGATTCAGGTTCCATGGCGCGACAGCGGAGTCCGTCATCCAGCACTACGCCGGTCAGGACCTCGTCGTCACGGTCGATGCCGCCGGTACGCACGAGCAGATAGCCGGGCGCGTGTTCAGCGCGCTCCACGGACCTGGCCGCTGACCGGGCTTCGGCGGGGTGAGCCAGCCGTCGGAGGGTAGGCGCCGGCCGCACGCCGTCAGGCCGGCGCGGGCCTGACGGCGTGCTGCTACCCGTACACCGAGCGGTAGTAGGCCGCCGCCCCCGGGTGCAGGGGGACGGCCCCGGTGGAGACGGCGAACCGGGGCTCCAGCCGGGCGCCGGCCGTGACCGAGCGCAGCAGGGTGGCCCACCGGTCGAAGAGGATGCCGAGCAGCCGTCGTACGGCGTCCTCGGGGACGCCCGGGCGGGCGGTCAGGTAGTTGCCGACGCCGAGGGTGGGGACGGGGCCGGCCAGGCCGTAGGCCCCGGCGGGCAGGGTGACGGCGGTGTACACCGGGCCGTAGCGCTCCCGCAGCAGCGCGGCGACGGCGTCCAACGGCACGAAGCGCAGCGGCAGTTCACGGGCCAGCGCGGCCACCGCGGGGGTCGGCACGCCGCCGGACCAGAACACCGCGTCCAGCGTGCCCGCGCGCAGCGCGTCCAGCGACTCGGCCAGTCCGAGGGACCGCTGCCCGACGGAGATCCCCGCCCGGCGCAGCAGCCGCCCGGCCGTCACCTGGTTGCCGGAGCCGACCGCGCCGGTGGCCACCCGGCGGCCCGCCAGGTCGGCCAGCTCGCGCACCGGCCCGTCGGCGGGGGCGAGCAGGTGGAGGTAGTTGACGTACACCCGGGCCAGCGCCGTCAGGCCGAGCGGACGGTCGAAGGTGTCCCGGCCCAGGACGGCGTCCTCGGCGACGTCGGCGGTGGTGAGCGCGAGGTCCACCGCGCCGTCGGCGAGCTGTCGCAGGTTGTCGACGCTGGCCGCGCTGCCCACCGGGGTGAGGGTGAGCCGGCCGCTCGCGTTCACGGCCTCGGTGAAGGAGTGCCCGAAGGCGTTGTACGGCCCGCCCTCGGGCCCGGTGGCCAGCCGCAGCGCGCGGGGCGGTGCGTCCTCGGCGGAGCAGCCGGTCGCGCCGCCCGCGGTGAGGGCCGCCACCAGGGCCGCGCCCAGCAGGGTGCGGCGGTGGGGAGCGCTGGCGGTCATGGCGGGAAGGGTAGCCCGGCCCGGGACGCGGCGGCAGATCGGCCCGGGAACGCGGACACCGCCGGGCCCTGGGAGCAGGACCCGGCGGTGCCGGGGGTGTTGCGCGTGTGGGCCGTGCGTCAGGCGCGGCGGCCGCGCTTGCGACGGGCCAGGAAGACCGCTCCGCCGCCGACCGCCAGCAGGGCGACGGCCGCGGCCGCGATCGGCCCGGTGTGGGAGTCGGCGCCGGTCTCGGCCAGCGGCGGGCCGGAGACGCTGCTGGTGGCCCCGGCGACGGCGGTGGAGCCGTTGGCCGAGGTCGCCGAGCCGGCCGGGGTGGTGGCGGAGGAGCCGCCGGTGGGCTGTCCGCTCGGGCTGTCGCCGCCGACCGGGGCGCCGGTGGTCGGGTCCAGGATCAGGGTGGCCGACTGCGGGTTCTTGAAGTCGAACATGCCCTCGATGGAGCCGGCGTGCTCGTCGAAGGAGGAGTCGCCGATCCGGCCAGTCTTCCAGTTGTCCTCGACGAAGCGCAGGACCGAGGTCTGGTCGGTCTGGGTGTGGTCGACGAAGTTGGCCTTGGCGTACGGGGAGACGACCAGCAGCGGCAGGCGCGGGCCGAAGCCGCAGCGGTCGGCGTAGCCGCCCCAGCCGGCGTCCTTGCCGCACTGGCCGGCGCCGCTCAGGCTGTCGTTGGCCGGGTCCTTGGAGCCGTTGACCGGCTCGGCGAACTTGTGGTCGTACCAGCCGTCCGAGTCGTCGTAGGCGATGACGACGGCGGTGGAGGCCCAGTCCTTGGACTTCTGCAGCTTGTTGACGGTGTCGACCACGAAGTGCTGCTCGTCCAGCGGGTCGGAGTAACCGGCGTGGCCGTCCTGGTAGTTGGCGGCCTTGAGGTAGCTGACGGCGGGCAGGTTGCCGTGCTGGAGGGCGGCGTCGAAGTCGGTCAGGTCGTACTGGTGGTTGGCCTGGCCGGCGTGGCCGATCTCCTCGACGTCCTTCGGAGCGAGGTGCTTCGGGTTGGCCGTGGACTTGTAGTACTGGAAGGGCTCGTGGTGCGGGTTGTAGTCGGTCTGCGAGGCGCCCACGATGTTCTTGTGCGCGGAGTCGCAGGCCGCCTTGCCGTCCTTGGTGCCGGTCGGCTTGAAGCCGCCCTGGAACCAGCCCCAGCTGACGCCCTTGTCGTTGAGCAGGTCGCCGACATTCTTGCCGGTCATCACCAGCTGGTTGTGCGCGGGGCTGGAGCAGTCGTCGTAGCCCGGGTCCGGGTCGTTGATGACGGTGCCGATGCCCTTGGCGTCCGGGGAGGCCACCACGTAGGCGTCGGTGGTCTGCTGGCCGGTCTTCGGGTCGACCGGGTAGCCGCCGTGGGTGTTGCCGGTGACCAGGTTGATCGCGCCGGGGGTGGAGGGCCCGTAGTTGGTCCCGAAGGAGTTGTCGCTCATCGCGAAGTGCTGGGCGTAGTTCCAGTAGCCGGTGACGGTGTTGCCGTCGTAGTAGTCCATCACCAGGCCGGGCGCGGTGTACATCGGAGCCTTGCAGTTCTCGATGTCGGTGTGCTCGACGAACTTGTCCATCTTGCCGCCGTCGAAGGCGAGCTGCTCGTCCTTGTAGGTGTGGTCCTGGTCGCAGGTGACCGCCTGGGACGGGCTCAGCCGGACCGGGTTGTTGCGGTTCGGGTTCTTGTGCAGCAGGTCGTCGCTCAGGCCGTCCACCTTGGGGGTGTCGGGCTTGGCGGTGAACTTCACCTTGTCGTCGGCGGTGTTGGCCGCGTTCGGGTAGGTGCCGAAGTAGTGGTCGAAGGAGACGTTCTCCTGGAATATCACCACCAGGTGCTTGACCGGGGTGGCGGTCTGCGGGTCGTCGGCGGCGAAGGCCGCGGGGGCACCGCCGAAGGCGGTCAGCGAGGCAGCGCCGATCAGGCCGGCACCGTAGCGGAGCCACCTGTTGCGGGAGGGAACTGCGGGCATGGTCGGATCCTCGACGTCATCGTCATGTGTGTCAGAAGTAGGGGCCGTGACGCGCGTAGCACGAGCGGCGCGGCGGCTAGACGCTAGAGCGTAGCGGTGAACACGGTTGACGAGTGCATGTGAACACGCGGTAAATCGCCGAGGTACGGAACTCTTCGCCCGGACTGCCGTCGGGAAGACAAGTCCGTTGAATGCCCCCCGAATCCGACGAATACGGGACGTCTTCCGACGGTTTCCGGCCAGAAATGTCGCTTCCGTCCCGGCCGGGGCCGCTGACGGGCCCGGCACGAAACCGTGGTCGATCTCACGGAACGGCCCCGGCC
>NZ_JBHZCY010000044.1:13903-64506 GCF_042786665.1 Kitasatospora sp. NPDC059146
GGGGGGGGGGGGCGGGGGGCCGGGGCCGGGGATCGGGATGGGGCCGGGACCGTTCCGGGGGCGGGGGTGGTCGGGGCGCCCGCCCCCGGTCGGGTCAGGCTCCGGCCGCCGCGGACTCCGCCTGGACGCCCTGGAGCGCGGCGACCAGGGCGTCGACGTCCTGCACGGTGTTGTACAGGGCCAGCGAGGCCCGGGCCGCGCTCTGCAACCCGTAGGCGGCGAGGGCGGGTTGGGCGCAGTGGTGGCCGGCCCGGATGGCGATGCCCTGCTGGTCGAGGGCCCCGGCGAGGGCGATCGGGTCCGTCCCGGCGAGCAGGAAGGTGAGCACCCCGATCTTGCCCGGGGCCTCGCCGATCAGCCGCAGCCCGGGCACCGTGCGCAGCGCCGCGGTGGCGTACGCGGTGAGCTGCTCCTCGTGCGCGGTGGCGGCCGCGCGGTCCAGTCCGGCGACGTACCGCAGGGCGGCCCGCAGCCCGGCGACCCCGCCGATGTGGCCGGTGCCGGCCTCCAGGCGGTGCGGGACGGGGGCGTAGCTGGTCTCCTCGAAGCTCACCGAGTCGATCATGTTGCCGCCGCCCTGCCACGGGGGCATGGCCTCCAGCAGTTCCCGCTTCCCGTAGAGCGCGCCGATCCCGGTCGGGGCGAAGATCTTGTGCCCCGAGAAGGCGTAGAAGTCGGCGTCCAGCGCGGTGACGTCCACCGGGAAGTGGGCCACCGCCTGGGCGCCGTCGATCAGCACCTTGGCGCCGTAGCGGTGGGCCAGCGCCGTCATCTCGGCCACCGGCGGCACCGTCCCCAGCACGTTGGAGGCGTGGGTGAGGGCCACCAGCTTGGTCCGGAAGCCGAGCAGGTCCCGGTAGGCGTCCTGGTCCAGCCGCCCGTCCGGCAGCAGCGGGATCGGGACGACCCGGGCCCGGCGCTCCTTGGCGATCAGCTGCCAGGGCACCAGGTTGGAGTGGTGCTCGGCGGCGGAGACCAGGATCTCGTCGCCGACGCCGAGGTTGGCCCGGCCCCAGGTCTGGGCCACCAGGTTGACGGCCTCGGTGGTGCCCCGGACGAAGACGATCTCGTCCGGGTCCGGGGCGCCGAGCAGCTTGGCGGCCTCGGCGCGGCCCTCCTCGTAGATCTGGGTGGCCTGCTTGGCGAGGGTGTGCGCCCCGCGGTGGACGTTGGAGGTGCCCGCCGAGTAGTGCTCGCCGACCGCCTCGACCACCTGGCGGGGCTTGAGGGTGGTGGCGCCGTTGTCCAGCCAGACCAGCGGGCGGCCGTGCACCTCGCGGTGCAGCTGGGGGAAGTCGCGGCGGACGGCCTCGACGTCGAAGCCCGCGGCGGGGGCGGTGGGCGGTGACGTCCGGTCGGCCCGGGTGGGAAGCCAGTAGCGCGGGCCGCCGGCGGCGTGGGCGAGGGCCTCGGGGAGCGGGAACGGGGGCGCGGCGGCGGGGGAGGCGGTGAGTCCGCCCGGTGCGGCCGGTGCGGCCTGGGCTCCCGGAGCGGTCCGGGCTCCCGGAACGGCCGGTGCGCCCGGGGCCGCGTTGACGCCGGTGCCGCGCCCGAATCCGTCAGGAGTAGTCATGGTAGTTGGACACCTCGACGTTCTGCAGCACGGCGACGGCGTCGTCCACCAGCGCGGCGGTCGAGAAGTAGCTGGTCACCAGGTAGGAGGTGATGGCCTGCCGGTCGACGCCCATCGCGCGCACCGCCAGCCCGGGCTCGACCTCGTCCGGGACCTTGGCCGGCCGCAGGCCCACCACGCCCTGGCGCTCCTCGCCGACCCGCATCAGCAGGATGTTGGTGGTGCCGGGCGCCGAGTTGGCCGAGCCCTTGAGGTCCAGCTTGTCGGAGGGCAGCAGCGGCACGCCGCGCCAGGTCAGGAACGGACTGCCGAACAGCTCGACGATCTGCGGCGGCACCCCGCGCCGGGTGCACTCGCGGCCGAACGCGGCGATCGCCCGCGGGTGGGCCAGGAAGAAGGCGGGCTGCTTCCAGACCCGGGCGAGCAGCTCGTCCAGGTCGTCCGGGGTGGGCGCGCCGCCGCGGGTGCGCACCCGCTGGGTGGGCACCACGTTGTTGAGCAGGCCGTACTCGGGGTGGTTGAGCATCTCCCACTCCTGGCGCTCGCGCAACGCCTCGACGGTCAGCCGGAGTTGGGCCTGGACCTGGTCCATGTCGGAGTTGTAGATGTCCGCGACGCGGGTGTGCACCTTGAGCACGGTCTGGGCGATGCTCAGCTCGTACTCGCGCGGGGCCTCGTCGTAGTCGACGAAGGTCTCCGGCAGGTACGGCTCGCCGGAGTGGCCCGAGCTGAGGTCGATCGGGTGCTCGGCGTCGACCTGGCCCCGGGCGGCCGCGAACTCGTCCAGCTGGGCGCGCAACGAGGGCTCCCGGGCGGCGAGTTCGGTGAGCAGGCGGCGGTCCAGGGTGAGCACGGTACAGGAGCTGACGGCCTTCACCCGGTACGGCATCGCGGTGCCGGCCGCCCAGGCGGCGGCGTCGAAGAAGTCGCCGTCGCCGAGCATGCCTAGCAGGGCGTCCTGGCCGTACTCGCCGGTGGCGCGCTTCTCGGCCCGCCCGGAGGAGATGATGTGCAGCTGCTCGGCCGGGGCGTCGGCATCGACGATCAGCTCGCCGGGCGCGACCTCGCGCTCGGCGAACCCGGCGGCCAGGGCGGTGAGCACCGGGCCGTCGACCTGGCTGAGGAAGGCCAGTTCGCGCAGGTCCTCGGGGATGACCCGGGCGGCGCCGGAGCCGTCGACGTACGTGCCGACCAGGCCGTCGCCGAGGATGAAGCCCCGGCGGCGGTTGACCCGGAAGACGCCCGCCTCCAGGTCGACCCAGGGCAGCACCCGCAGCAGGTAGCGCGGGGTGATCCCGAGCATCTGCGGCACGGTCTTGGTGGTGGTGGCGAGGTTGCGGGCGGCGGAGGTACTCAGGCTCTGCTGGCTGGGCTGGTTCTGCGGAACGGCCTCGGTGGTCACGGCTGGTCCCCTCTGCGGCAGGTGTGGGAGGACGGGGTCCGACCGGTGCCGGACCGCCTCGCCGATTCTTGCCGCTGCAACGGAGTGCCGTGGGCACGTTTGAGGGCACCGGATAGCGGACACGCCGCTGCACGAATGAGCGACTCATGGCCGCCAAACTCACTCGATCGAGTGAGTTTCCTATAACGGGCACCGATGCTTCCCCAAGCACGGCTTGGAAGCACGGGGGGCGGTCGGAGGCGCACAGCCGGGGCACCCCGGACCGGCCCGATCCGGAGCGCCCCTCGGGGGGACCGCTCAGGCGTAGACCGCGATCCGCGGCTCGACGGTGCCCCGGGCGGGCGCGTGCAGGACGGTGAGCCGGTAGCTCTCGGTGAGGGTGTGGCCGGAGTGCAGGACGATCTTCGCCGGGACCAGCGCGGTGTACAGCGTGCCGGTCTGGCTGGCCAGTGGCACGGTGTGCCAGCTGCCGTCCGCCCCGCGCATCTCCAGCCGGACGTCGGAGGGGCTGAGGAACGGGCCCCGCTGGGGCGACTCGACCAGGATCTGCGGGGCGACCGTCTGATCCTTCGGGGTGTCGTTGCGGTAGCGGAAGGTGATCCGGTGCGGCGCCCGGTCGGTCGGCAGCGCGGAGTCCGGCAGGTCCACGAAGCGCACCGGCACGGCAGCGGCCGGACCGGATGTCGCGACCGTGGCCGCCGGGGGCGCGGAGGGCCCGGAGGCCGCCCGCGCGGGCGCCGTGAGCGCCGTGGCGGGCAGGACGGCGAGGGCGGCGGCGGTCAGCACCAGAGCCCGACGGGGGATCGTCCTGGACGGCATGGCGCCTCCTTCGGTCGAGGGGCGGCTGGGGGCCGCTCGCCCGGCGGACGGTGTCCGCGGGGCCACGGACGGTCGCCGGCCGGGCGTTTCGTACTCCACCACCTTGCACGTGCCCGGCGGATGGCGCATCCGCCGGGCACGTGCCCCTCGCCGCGGTGGTCAGCGCAGCGGGCGGCAGAGCAGCGCGTCCGGGACGCCGTACTGGAGCCCGCGCCAGGTGTCGGCGACACCGGCGACGTACTCGCCGTCGGCGCACTGGCCCTTGTAGGAGCCGGGCGCCCAGTCACCGGCGAGCGAGCCGCCGTTCGCCGGCCGGTTGTCGCCGCGGTCGAACCAGACCGTGCGACCGGTGCTCGGCAGCGCGGTGGTGGCCGGGGCGCAGAGCAGTGCGGACATCGCGTTGTCGTGGACGCCGTAGCCCACGGCGAAGGTGTTGTCCGGGCACTGGAGCTTGTCGTAGCCGGAGGCCCAGTCGCCGCCGGTGACGTAGCGCTGGTCGGTGACGGTCACCCAGTCCCCGGTGCCGAGCGGCGGCTGCCCGGCGTCGGTGCACAGGCCCCGGCTGCTGCCGCGGCCGAGGCCGGCCAGCCGCTGGCCGTCGGGGCAGTCGCCCTTGCGGTTGCCGGGGCTCCAGTCGGGCCGGGCCAGCATCCGGGCCGAGACGTTCTGGTCACCGTGGTCGAGGTCGAGCATGTTCCAGCGGGCGACCGGGGCGACCGGCCCGGTGTACGACGGGGCGTTCACCAGCTTGTTCCAGTCCGCGGCCCGCCAGTCGCCCGGGTCGTTCAGGCCGAGCTCCCGGCCGGCGGTGTCGTAGGAGAGCAGCGCCCAGCTGTCGTTCGGGACGCCGTCGTGCTGCCAGCCGACCAGCGGCCAGACCGCGAAGTCGGTGTCGTTGGCGGCCAGCACGTCGGTGAAGCGGTCGAACCAGGCCTGCTCCTTGGCGTCGGTGGAGCCGCGCCCGCCGGCGCCGAACTCGCTGACCCAGACCGGGGCGGTGAAGTGCTGGCCGTCCTGGGTGACGAACAGCGCCTCCTGGTTCACCACCTGGGCGAGCTGCTCGGGGGTGAAGTCCTCGTAGCGCGGGTCGGAGGTCGAGCCCGGGCCGCTGCCCGCGCCGGTGTTGGCCGGGCCGGTGTAGGCGTAGAAGTGCGCCGCGTAGACCAGCTTGTCGGACCGGATCAGGGTGTTGGACAGGTTCGCCACCGGGGTGAGCATCGGCCGGCCGTGGGAGAACCCGGCGGCGGGGATGCCGTACCAGTTGATGCCCTCCATGACGACCAGCAGGTCAGGGTCGGCCTGGAGGATCCGGTTGCCCGCCTCCTCGAAGGCCGCGTACTCGTCGTGGGCGTCGCCCAGGCCCCAGTTGGGGTCGTCCCAGGTGTCGCGGCGCACCTCGTTGCGCAGGTCCGCGCCGACCACCCGCTTGTCGGCCTTGTAGCGGTTCGCCATGAACACCCAGTCGTCCTCCCACTGCTGGGTGCTCTGACCGCTGTTCCAGCGCTCGTTGCCGTCCAGGCCGCAGCAGAAGCGGTAGCTGGTGGTGTGGTTGTTGAGGACGACCGCGAACCCGTCGGCGGTCAGCGCAGCCACCACGGCGTCGTAGACCTGCAGCGGGGTGCTGCCCCGGAGCTGCGGGTTGGCCGCGACGGCGGCGTCCGGGACGGCGGCGGTGTCGTGGATCATCGCGTTGGCGAACGGCAGCCGGACGGCGTTCAGGCCCAGGCCGTGGAAGCCCGCCAGGATCCGGTCGATCGGGGCCCGGTCCAGCCCGAGCGGGATGTTGTACGAGACCTGGCCGGCCTGGTTGTCCGCGGGGTCCGTGGTCGAGCCGCTGCCCTCCCAAGTCCCCTGTGCTCCGGCCCAGTTGCCGGCCTTGAGCTTGAACCGGTCGCCGTTGGCGTCGACCACGTACCGCCCCCGGGTGCTGAGCGGGCCGGTCCAGGAGGCGGCCAGCCGGGCGCCGCTCGACGCGGGCGCGGCGGCGGCGGAGGCGGTCGGGGCGGCGGGGGCAGCCGCCTGTGCGGGTGGGGCGGCGTTGAGGAGTGCGGCCAGCAGGCCGGCCACCGCGAGCACGGCGGTGCGGGCCTTTCGAAGGGGTGTCACGGATGCTCCGGTGAGGGTGACGGGGGCAGGGCTTGTTGACGGTACGTCAAGACCACCGTCCGGGACGAGGCCCGTGGGCCGGTCGCAGGGGGATCGGTCGCAGCGTGGAGCGGGCGCAGGGTGGAGCGGGGTGCGACCACGCACCGTGCGCTGGTCGACCCGGTCGACCCGGTCGATCTCGTCGCCCCGGCCCACCCGGCCAACCCGGCCCGTGGGCGTCCGGCGGTGGTCGCCGAGGAAATTCCGGGATTCCTGAATCGAAACCCGAGAACGGGGAAGGCGCAGCATGCCTCCGCACCAGCGGAGGAACCCACCGGGAGGGCGAAAGAACGGAGCTCGTCGTGATCGTCCTCGGAGTCATCCTCCTCGTCATCGGATTCGTCAGCGGCATCTCCATCCTGTGGACCGTCGGCGTCATCCTGCTCCTCATCGGCCTCGTCCTGCTGGTCATGGGCACGGTCGGTCGCGAGGTCGGCGGCCGCCGCCACTACTGGTAGGCACCCACCGTTCCCGGCCCGACTCCGTTCGAGGAGTCGGGCCCGAGCGCTTATGACAACAGCATTGACGTGAAACGACACCGCCGGTTTCATGGCTCGCACTTCCCCCACCCCCGGGCGCCCCCCGAACATCCGCGCCCGCCCCCACCCCCCACGAGCAAGGCGGTGATCCGTTGGCATCGACGCTGAGGGACGACACGGGCAGCGGCCCGAGAACCGGCGCGCAGCACGGCGCCATGCACAGGTCCATCGGCCTGCTGGACGGCGCGGCCATCGCCGCCTCCAGCACGGCCGCCACCAGCAGCATCGGGATCGGCCTCGGCCTGATGGCGGGCGTCGTCGGCCTCCACCTGCCCGCGATCATGCTGCTGGCCTTCCTCCCCGTGCTCGCCATCGCGGGCGGCTACGGACGCCTGAACGCCGTCGAACCCGACGCCGGCAGCAGCTACCGCTGGGTCGGCCGCACGCTCAGCCCCTGGCTGGGCTTCCTCACCGGCTGGGTGAACACCGTCGGCACCGTGGTCTTCATGGCCTACACCACCACCGTCACCGGCTCGGCCGTCATCCAGCTCCTCGACCTGGCCCACCTGCGCAGCATCGCCGGGCTGCGCCTGGACGCCGACTCCACCGTCCAGTGCACCCTGCTCGGCCTGGCCGTCCTGATCGGCGCCGCCCTGGTCGCCGTCCGCGGCCTCGACCTCGCCGCCCGGCTCCAGAAGGCCCTGCTGGTCTTCGAGTACGCCGTGCTGCTCGGCTTCTGCGGCTACGGCCTGTTCGCCGGCGACCAGCCCTTCTCGCTCCACTGGTTCAACCCCTTCGACCTGCCCTCCTTCGGCGCCCTGGCCCAGGGCATGGTGCTCGCGGTGTTCTGCTACTGGGGGTTCGAGTCGGTGTTCAGCGTCGGCGAGGAGGTCCGCGACCCGCGGGACGCCTCGCGCGGCGGCTTCCTGGCCCTGGTGGTCATGATGCTGCTCTTCCTGCTCGCCGGGACGGCCTTCCAACGAGTGCTCCCGCTCGGCGAGTTGGCCGACAACGGCGCCCACGGACTCACCTACTTCGGCGCCGCCCTCGCCCACCAGCCGCTCGCCGCACTGCCGTTGATCGCGCTCACCTTCTCCGCGGTGGCCTCGCTCCAGGCCTCGGTGATCCCGACCGCGCGCGGGATGTACGCGATGGGGCGCGACGGCGTGCTCGGCCCGGTCTGGACCAGGCTGCACCCCCGGCACGCCACCCCCGCCGTCGGCACCCTGCTGGTCACCGGCTTCGCCGCGCTGCTCGCCCTCGCCTCGATCGCCATTCCGACCGTCAACGACCTGATCTCGGCCGCCGTCAACGCGATCGGCATCATCGTCGCCCTCTACTACGCGCTCACCGCCGTCGCCTCCGCCGTCCGTTTCCGCGGCCTGCTGCGCACCGACCCGGTGCAGGGCCTGCGCGCGGTGGTCGGCCCGCTGCTCGGCGCGGCGACACTGCTCGCCGTGGGCGGCTACCTGGCCTGGACCTTCTACGACTCCACCGACCACTTCGAACTCGCCGCGGACAACGGCTGGTTCGAACTGACCGTGGTGGCGCTGATGATCGTCACCGGCCTCCCGTCGGCGGCCTGGGCCCGCTGGCGGCGCCGCTCGCCGTACTTCCTCGACCCGGCCGCCTGAGCCGTACCGTCTGACCCGGCTGCCCGACCCGGCCGCCCGACCCCACCGCCCGACCCGACAGCCCTGCCGCACCGGCACGAAGGAGCACCACCCATGACCGAGGCCGACCTCGTCCTCACCCACGGCCCCGTCCACACCGGCGACGCCGCCCGCACCCGGGCGAGCAGCCTGGCCGTGACCGGAGGGCGGATCACCGCCGTCGGCCACGACGAGGTCCACCAACTGATCGGGCCGCGCACCGAGGTCGTGGACCTCACCGGCAGGCTGCTGCTGCCCGGCTTCCAGGACGCCCACGTCCACGCGGTCTACGGCGGCGTCGAGTTGGCCGCCTGCGACCTCACCGGCACGGTCGGCGTGGCCGAGTACCTGGACCGGATCCGCGCCTACGCCGGGGCCAACCCCGACCAGGAGTGGATCACCGGCAGCGGCTGGTCCCTGGAGAGCTTCGAAGGCGGCCTGCCCACCCGGCAGTTGCTCGACTCCGCCGTCCCCGACCGCCCGGTCTACCTGACCAACCGGGACCACCACGGCGCCTGGGCCAACACCCGGGCCCTGGAGCTGGCCGGCCTCACCCGGGACACCCCCGACCCGGCCGACGGCCGGATCGAACGCGAACCCGACGGCACCCCGGCGGGCACCCTCCAGGAGGGCGCCACCACGCTGGTCGCCCGCCTGGTGCCGCCGGCCACCGCCGCCCAGCGGCTGGCCGGCCTGCTCCGGGCCCAGCGCCTGCTGCACTCGCTCGGCATCACCGGCTGGCAGGACGCCCTGCTCGGCGAGTTCAACGGCCAGCCGGACCCGTCCGACGCCTACCTCGCCGCCGCCCGCTCCGGCGAACTGACCGCCCGGGTCACCGGCGCGCTCTGGTGGGACCGCGCCCGCGGCGCCGAACAGATCCCCGAACTCGTCCGGCGCCGCGCCGAGTTGAGCCACGGCCGGTTCCGGGCCGGCTCGGTGAAGATCATGCAGGACGGCATCGCGGAGAACTTCACCGCCGCGATGACCAGCCCCTACCTGGACGGCTGCGGCTGCGCCACCGCCAACTCCGGCCTCAGCTTCGTCGATCCGGCCGCGCTGTGCGGATACGTCACCGAACTCGACGCGCTCGGCTTCCAGGTGCACTTCCACGCCCTCGGCGACCGGGCCGTCCGCGAGGCGCTGGACGCCGTCGAGGCCGCCCGGGCGAAGAACGGCCGACGCGACACCCGGCACCACCTCGCCCACCTCCAGGTGGTCCACCCGGACGACCTGCCCCGCTTCGCCCGGCTCGGCGCCGTCGCCAACATCCAGCCGCTGTGGGCCGCGCACGAACCGCAGATGGACGAACTCACCATCCCCTTCCTCGGCCCCGAACGCGCCGCCCGGCAGTACCCCTTCGGCGGGCTCCAGCGGGCGGGCGCCACCCTCGCGGCGGGCAGCGACTGGCCGGTGAGCAGCCCCGACCCGCTGGCGGGCCTGCACGTCGCCGTCCACCGGATGGAGCCCGGCGCCACCCACGGCCGGGTCTTCCTGCCCGAGCAGCGCCTCGACCTCGCCTCCGCCCTCGCCGCCTACACCGCCGGATCCGCCCACGTGAACGGCCACGACGACGCCGGCACCCTCGCCGTCGGGCACCTCGCCGACCTGGTCGTGCTCGACCGCGACATCCTCACCGGCCCTCCGGAGGAGATCGCCGAGGCCCGGGTGCTGCGCACCTACGTGGGGGGTGAACTCGTCCACGCGGCCGAGTGAGCGCGGGCGGCCGCCCGCTCAGGCCGGGTCGACGCCCCGGTCCAGCCCGCCGCTCAGCAGGTCGAAGGCGAGCTCCGCCGCCCGGACCGCCGCCGGGTAGTGGTCGTCGGCGGAGGTGCCGGCGGCCAGGTGCTCCTGGTTCACGGTGGCGAGCTCCCGCTGCACCACGATCACCTGGGCGGCCACCAGGCGGGCGGCGAGCGGGTCGACGCCCGCCTCCCGCAGGGCCGCGCCCAGGGCTTCGGCGCCGCGTCCCGAGTAGCGCGCCAGCCGTGCGGCCAGGCTCTCGGTGTCGCTGATCAGGTGGAGGAAGGCCATCACCTCGGGGTCGTCGCACAGGCCGGTGTTCGGATCGCGCCGGGCCAGGGCGTCGAGGTGGGCGGCGCGCAGCGCCTCCAGCGGGGGGAGGCCGTCCGGGCGGGCGCGGACGGTGCGGGCCGCCTCGTCCTCGTGGTCGGCGAAGCGCTGGAGGACGAGGTCCTCCTTCGTGGGGAAGTAGGCGAAGAGGGTGCGCCGGGAGACGTCCGCCGCCTCGGCGATCTCGGTGATCGACACCTGGTCGAAGCCCTTGTCGAGGAAGAGCCGGATCGCCGTCGCGCCGATCGTCTCCCGGGTGCGTTCCTTCTTGCGTTCCCGCAGGCCCATCTGCTGATTCATGCACTCAGTCTACCTCGTGGTAGACTGAGTGCAGAATTGCACCTGGTTCTTCTCGCGGAGGTTGCTGTGCAGACCGAAGTCATCGTCGTGGGGGCGGGCCCGACCGGGCTGATGCTGGCGAACGAGCTGACGCTGGCCGGGATCCCGGTCGTCGTCACGGAGAAGCTGCTCACCCGGAGCACCCAGTCCCGGGCCGGCAGCCTCCAGCCGCGCACCGCCGAAGTGCTGGACCTGCGGGGGCTGCTGGAGCCGCTGCTCGCGGAGCTGCCGCCCCGGAAGAGCTCGGGCGGGCACTTCGCCACCCTGCCGGTCGAGCTGGACTGCACGCCGTGGCGCACCCGCTACCCGCACCCGGTCGCCGTCCCGCAGGCCGCGCTGGAGGCCCTCCTCGAAGGGCTCCTCACCGAGCGGGGCGTACCCGTGCTGCGCGGCCGCGAGGTGACGGCGATCGCCCAGGACGCGGACGGCGTGACCGTCGGGTGGCGGGCCGAGGACGGCGGCAGCGGCGAGCTCCGGGGCCGCTACCTCGTCGCCTGCGACGGCGGGCACAGCTCCGTCCGCCGACTGCTGGGCGTGGACTTCCCCGGCCGGGAGCGGCGGATGTCCGCCGTGGCCGCGGACCTCACGCTCGCCGCGCGCTCGGCGGAAGTCCGCACCGAGCCCGGGCACTTCAGCGCGTTCGCGAAGTCGGCCAACGGCTTCCACTCGATCCTGCACCCCATCGGCCCGGACCTGTACCGGATGCTGTTCGGCAAGCTCTCCGGCGACGGCCCGGACCACGCGTCACCGGTCTCCGCGGACGAGGTCCAGGAGGCCCTGCACGCCGTCTACGGGCCCGGGACGCAGCTCGGCGAACTGCGCGCGGCCTCCCGCTTCGGCGATGCCGTGCGCCAGGTCGAGCGCTACCGCGAGGGCCGGGTGTTCTTCGCCGGGGACGCGGCGCACATCCACATGCCGATCGGCGGACAGGGCGTCAACCTGGGCGTCCAGGACGCCGTCAACCTGGGCTGGAAGCTCGCCGGCACGATCAACGGCTGGGCCCCCGCCGGGCTGCTCGACAGCTACCACGAGGAGCGGCACCCGGTCGCCGCACGGGTGCTGCGCCACACCCGGGCACAGAACGTGATCATGAACCCGGGGCGGGACGAGGAGCTCGCCACGGTCCGCGAGTTCGTCACCGAGCTGCTGCGGCTGCCCGACGCCCACCGGTACGTCTCGGGCATGATGTCCGGCCTGGACCTCCAGTACCCGGGGGTCGGCCCCCGGCTGATCGACCTGGAGCTGACCACCGAGGCCGGGCCGGTGCGGGCGAGCTCCCTGATGGGCTCCGGCCGCGGCCTGCTGCTGTCCCTGGACGGCACCCGGCGGTCGGTCGGCGACCGGGCCGACCGGGTCGAGCACGTCCTGGCGAAGACCGACGAGGACGTCGACGGGGCCGGGGCCCTCCTGATCCGCCCCGACGGCTACCTCGCCTGGACCGACCGGGACGGCACGCCGCTGGACACGGCCCTCGCCCGCTGGTTCGGCTGACCGGCACCGGCCGGGCGCTTTGACGGTGCCCGCCGGGCCGGCCGTCGGCCTCGTGCTCCCTCAGTCGGCCGCCAGCCGGGCCGCCGCGGCGTCGAGCAGCAGGTCGAGGGCGTACGGGTAGCCGCTGCGGCGCATGTCGGTGGAGAGCAGGTGGGCGGTGGCGGCGATGTGGGGGTGGGTGGCGGCGTCGAGGCGGGCGTAGGAGGCCTGCCAGACCTGGAGGTCGGCCGTGGCCGCGGCGGCGGGGAGGGCGAGGGCGGCGGCGTCCAGGGCGGCGAAGCCGAGGCTCTGGTCGACGAAGGCGTGGTAGATCGCGACGGCCTCCGGGTCGGGGAAGCCGGCGGTGCGCAGCACGCCGAGGATCGTCTCGACGGCGGCCGTCTCGTGGCCGCGTCCGGTGGTGCGGTGGGCGGCGAGCAGGGCGGCCTGGGGGTGGGCGAGGTAGGCGGTGTGGATCCGCAGGCCGATGGCGCGCAGGTCGGTGCGCCAGTCTCCGGTGGGGCGCCAGCCGGCCTGGGCGCGGCCGATGAGTTCGTCGGCGATGGCCAGCAGCAGGTCGTCGGTGCTGTGGAAGTAGCGGTAGACGGCGCTGGGGTCGGCGCCGAGCGCGGTGCCGAGCCGGCGGACGGTGAGCGCCTCGGCGCCGTGCTGCCCGACCAGCCGCAGCGCGGTGTCGATGATCAGCTCCCGGGAGAGCACGACGCCCTGCTTGGTGGGTCGCCGTCGACGGCGCTGGGGCTCGGGGACCACGCGTTCGCTCATGCCCCGCAGGTTATGTCAGCGATGTTGACGCAGGACAGGGGTGGACGGTGCCGTTCGCGGCCGGACCGTGGGGGAGGTCGAGCGCGGGCAAACGTTGCTCCTGGGACTGGTGGGTTGGAATGAATCGTGGACAGTTCTGTGCGGGCCGTGCCGAATTCCCGGGGCATTCGTAGTGCCGTTCGAGGTTCGGTCACCCTCCGTGGTCGGGCGGCTTTGTCGACATGGCGCTCATTCCGTGTCGAGAGCTTGTCCGGGTCCGGATTCCCGCTGGTGGGAGAGGGTGAGACGTGACGAGCCGTCAGGGGAGTCGTGGTGGATACGTCTGACAGGTCATCAAAGTTCCACGATCGACCACCCGGTTGGGTGAATTCCCTTTAAGCTCACGTTAACCACGGCGGATTCAGGCCACGCTGTGGGCTCCCTCATGAAGTCGGGCCATTTGGGCTCTTTGGACGATGAGAGCAGGGATGAACACAACGAATGAACTGATGAACGGCGCCGCGCGCGGCCCGGACCGGTCACGGCCGGGCCGCTCCGGACGCCGCGTCGTGGGCCGGATCGCGGCGCTCGCCGTCGTCGTCGGCAGCAGCTCGCTGGCGGCGGTCCCGGCGGCGGTCTCGCAGACCGGCGACGGGACGGTCACGGTCCGGGTGATCCGGGCCGTGGACGACTCCGGCACCTGGACGCCCGCGCTGGAGCCGAACATGGCGGGCGTCAAGGTGACGCTCACCGACGACGCCGGGGTGTCGATCGACGGCACCACGGCGGCGGACGGCACGGTCACCCTGGCGCCCGCGACCAGCAAGGCCACCGGCGGCAAGTACCGCGTCCAGGTGGTGAATCCGAAGCCGGGCGTGCTGTTCCCGGCCTTCGCCTCCCGCCAGGGCCTGGACGGCGCGCCCAACCAGCTCAGCTCCAACGAGGAGTTCGTCGACCTCAGCGGGGGCAAGAGCGTCTCCTACACCACCGGGCTGTGGAACCCGGCGGACTACTGCCAGAAGAACGCGCCGCTGGTGACCGCCTGCCAGACGCCCACCTACCAGGGCAAGTCCCAGCGCACCCTGGTCTCCTTCCCGTACGACTCGCGCGGTCAGGAGGGCCCGGGCAAGGACGTCGTCGCGACGAACGTCGCCACCGACGCCGACACCGGGACGATCTTCGGCATCGCCTGGAACAAGGCCGACAAGCGGGTGTTCTCCGCGGCGACGGCCAAGCGCACCACCGACTACGGCCCCGCCGGCTCCGGCGGGATCTACGTCACCGACATGAGCGACCCCACCAAGCCGGGGAGGACCAGCGTCTTCACCACCGTCCCGAACGCGGGTGGCACCGCGCACGGGGCCGGGACGGACGACGCCTTCCTCGACGTCCCCGGGAAGGAGAGCCTGGGCGGCATCAAGATCACCGACGACGGCAAGGACCTGTTCGTCGTCAACCTGAACGACCGCAAGCTCTACCGCTACGACGCCACCGCGCCGACGGCCTCGGCGCCGAAGGCCGCCTACCCGATCCCGGACCCGGGCTGCCCGTCGGCTGCGGACTGGCGCCCCTACGGTCTGGGGCTGCAGGACGGCACCGGCTTCCTCGGCGGGGTCTGCTCCGGCGAGTCCACCGGCAAGCTCACGGACGTGCGCGCCCTGGTGCTGCCGTTCGACCTGGGCACCGGGGCGTTCGGCAAGCCGGTGCTCGACCAGCCGATGGACTACCCGCGGCAGTCCACGGTCGGCAGCGGCCCGTGCGACGGCGCGGGCTGGTTCGCCTGGACCAGCACTTTCCCGGCCTCGCAGAACGGCATGGTCTGCGGCAACAGCACCATCGCGTTCCCCGAGCCCGAGCTCGGCGAGATCCTGTTCGAGACCGACGGCTCGATGCTGCTGGCCTTCAAGGACCGCTTCGCCGACCGCGGACCGGGCGCCCCGGCGCCCAACTCGGCCACCGTGATGTCCGGCGGCGACCTGAACAAGGCCTGCCCGTCGAACGGCACGTACGTGATGGACGTCAACCTCGGCTGCGGCAAGACCGTCCGCGGTGCCCGGTTCTTCTCCACCGGCTGGGACGCGGTCGGCCACCACAACACGGTGTTCGCCGGCATCGCGCTCTCGAAGGTCGAGAGCACCGTGGCGGGCTCCGCCTTCGACCCGGACCACACCGCGGTCGGCTACGGCACCTCCTTCATGGAGCGCGCGGACGGCAGCCACGACCCGAAGTTCGGCCTGCGGCTGACCCCGGCGGGGACCGGCTCCCCGTTCGGCAAGGGCGCGGCCATGGGTGACCTGGAAGTGCTCTGCGACCAGGCGCCGCTGCAGATCGGCAACCGGGTCTGGTACGACCCCGAGCGCAAGGGCATCCAGAACCCGGGCCAGACCCCGGTCAAGGGCGCCACCGTCAACCTCTACGACGAGTCGGGGAAGGTCCTCGGCACCACGAAGACCACGGCGCGCGGCGAGTACTACTTCGACAACAGCAACGTCCCCGGAGGCCTCAAGCCCCACACCAAGTACACCATCCGGATCGACAACCCCGCCGACTACGCCAAGGGCGGCCCGCTGTACCACTGGGTGCCCACCGACCACGACGTCGGCGACAACCACTTCATCGACTCGAAGGGCATCGTCCCCGCCGGCGCCAAGTTCCCCGAACGGGCGCTGACCACCGGCGGACCGGGCGAGAACGACCACACCTTCGACTTCGGCTACCGCCAGCAGGAGGGCGCGCTCAAGCTGGTCAAGAACGACCAGGACGGCAAGCCGCTCGCCGGCGCCAAGTTCCAGCTCTGGCACGAGACCAACGGCACCGACGGCCTCCAGGCCACCGGGGCCAAGCCGGACACGCCCGTCGGTGACCCGTGCACCACCGGCAAGGACGGCATCTGCCAGGGCACCGGCGTGCCCGGGACGTACTACTGGCAGGAGTTGAGCCCGCCCGACGGCTACTCGGCGCCCGACAACACGGTCTTCGGACCGCTGGTGCTCACCGCCGACAACCTGGAGGACGGGGTCGGCGTCACGGCCGTCAACAAGCTGATCCCCACCCCGACGCCCACCGCCTCGTCGACGCCGACCCCGACGACGACCCCGCCGAGCACGCCGCTCCCACCGGCGCCCGCTCCCGGCGGCGAACTCCCGCACACCGGAGCCAGCAGCGGCATGCCGCTGATCGCGGCCGGCGGCGCGGTGCTGATCGCCCTCGGCGCGGGACTGTTCCTGGTGGTGCGCCGACGCCGGGGCCAGCACCAGTAGCCCTGCTGTCGGCCATCCACCCCGGCCTGACGGGGTGAGGCCCGGACCGGGCGGGTACGCGGACCGAGAGGACCGCGGACCCGCCCGGTTCCCGTACCCGGCCGGCTCGCCTTCTCACCCGCCGGCTTCCTGCCGTCCGCCCGCAACGACCGATCGGAGCACACCCCCGCATGGCCCGGAAGACGAAGGCCCCCGCCGTCGAACCGCCCCGGCGCCGCCGCCCCCGCTGGTTGACGGCGCTGGTCGCGTGCGCGGTGTGCGCCGCCGTCGCGGGCGGCGTCGCCGCGTACCGGACGGCCTCCGACCAGGCCTCGGAACGGCCGGTCAGCAGCGACGAGGCCGCCCGGCTGGCACTGTCCCGGCTGAACCTCTACCAGGCCAGCCCCGTGAACGTGGTGCTCACCGCGGACGAGGGCGGGGGAGTGCGGATCCGGGTCGAGGGGGTCGTCGACTACCGCACCCACCGGGGCGCCGGCCGCTACACGTCCACCGGAGCGGGCGGACCGCTCGACCACGGGCTGGTGGTCTGGGACACCGGCGGCCTCGGCCTCGCCCCCGAACCCGCGGGCGACCAGAGCCCGCCCTGGCAGCAGGCCGAACACGTCCCCCGTTCCGGCTGGTCGCCGCGCTCGTACACCGCCGACCCGCTGGACGCCGGCCTCCAACTGCTCACCCAGCTCGGCGCCGACCGCCCCGACAACCCGGTGCTGCTCGCCCAGTCCGGCGCCCGCTGGCTCGGCAAGGACCGGATCGACGGCCGCAGCTACGACCGCTTCTCCGGCCCGCGCGCCCAGGGCGCCGCACCGGACGGCAACCGCTCGCCGCTCACCTACTGGGTGGACGGCGACGGCTCGCTGCGCCGGGTCACCATGCGGATGGCGGGCCTGGGCACGCCGGCCACCGTGGAGTTCGCCGGCCGCAACGCCGACGCCAAGCTCCCCGAGGCGCCCTGGCTGACCAGCTGACGAAACATCAAGTGCGCTAGCGGGTACGGGAGATGGCGAGGCCGGCCGCCCGCCCCGAGAAGATGCACCCGCCGAGGAAGGTGCCCTCCAGGGCGTTGTACCCGTGCACGCCCCCGCCGCCGAAGCCGGCCACCTCCCCGGCGGCGTACAGACCGGGGACGGGTGCCCCGTCGGCGCCGACCACCCGCGATTCCAGGTCGGTCTGCAGGCCGCCGAGGGTCTTGCGGGACAGGATGTTGAGCCGTACGCCGATCAGCGGGCCGTGCGCCGGGTCGAGGATCCGGTGCGGCCTGGCGACCCGGGCGATCCGGTCGGTCAGCGACCGGCGGGCGTTGCGGATCGCCATCACCTGCACGTCCTTGCTGAAATTGTTGTCCAACTCCCTGTCCCTCGCGACGATCTGACGCTCGATCATGGCGGCGTCGAGCTTCGGGCCGCGGGCGATCCCGTTCATCGCCGCGACCAGCTCGGGCAGGGTCCGGGCGACGACGAAGTCCTCGCCGTGCTGCTTGAACCGCTCCACCGGGCCCGGAGCGCCCTTCGCCAACCGGCTCCGCAGCGCGAACCCCAGGTCGCGGCCGGTCAGATCGGGGTTCTGCTCCGAGCCGGAGAGTGCGAACTCCTTCTCGATGATCGACTGGGTCAGGACGAACCAGGAGTAGTCGTGGCCGGTGGCCAGGATCTGCTTCATCGCGCCGATAGAGTCGGCCCCCGGCACGCCGGACATCCCGGTCAGCCGGCGCCCCTCGGCGTCGAACCACATCGAGGACGGGCCGGGCAGGATCCGGATGGCGTGGTCCGGCCAGACCGGGTCCCAGTTGTGCACGCCCTCGGTGTAGGCCCACATCCGGTCGCGGTTGACCACCCGCCCGCCCGCCCGCTCGGTGATGGCCAGCATCCGGCCGTCGACGTGGGCGGGCACGCCGGAGATCAGGTGCTCGGGCGCCGGACCGACCCGCTCGGTCGGCCAGTTGGCGCGCATCAGCGCATGGTTGTGCCCGATGCCGCCGGAGGTCACCACGACCGCCGCCGCCCGCTCCTCGAACGGGCCGGTCACCTCCCGCGAGGACTTGACCCCGCGCGCCGAGTCGTCCGGCGCCAGCACCGAGCCCCGGACGCCGACCACCGCGCCGCCCCCGCCCTCCTCCGTCAGCAGCTCGTCCACCTGGTGCCGGAAGGCGAACCGCACCAGCCCGGCGCGCTCCGCCCGCAGCACCGGGCGCAGGAAGGCCTCCACCACACCGGGCCCGGTGCCCCAGGTGATGTGGAAGCGCGGCACCGAGTTGCCGTGGCCGGTGGCCGAACCGGCACCCCGCTCCGCCCACCCCACCAGCGGCACCACCCGGTGGCCCAGCTCCCGCAGGTAGCCGCGCTTGCCGCCCGCCGCCCACGCCAGGTACGCCTCGGCCCACCGCCGGCCCCAGACGTCCTCGTCGTCCGGGCGGTCGAAGCCCGCCGAACCGAGCCAGTCCTGCCGGGCCAGCTCCAGGGAGTCCTTGATCCCGGCCCGCCGCTGCTCCGGACTGTCGACGAAGAAGAGCCCACCGAGCGACCAGAACGCCTGGCCGCCGAGGTTGCGCCGGTTCTCCTGCTCGACGACCAGCACCCGCCGGCCGGCCTTGGCCAGCTCGTGCGTCGCCACCAGTCCGGCCAGGCCGGCCCCGACCACGATCACCTCAGGCTGGAACGGCATGCAGCTCTCCCTCGGGGGAATCCGCCGTCGCCCGGGCGCGACGGCCGTACGGTCCCCATGGCCGTACGGTCCCCATGCTCCGGCGGGCCGCGGGGGCGGGCGCTAGGTTTGTCAGATGGTGATGAAGAAGACTGTGCCACCGGAGCACGGCACCCGGGTAGGGGGCGCGTCGTCGGCCGCCCGGTCCGCCGCCGACCGCTCCGCCGCCGTGGCGCGGATCCTGGCGGACGAGCCGGGCATGGTCGAGGCCGCCCTGGCCGCCGTCACCCGGGAGATCCCCGCCTACGCCAACCTCGACGCCCGCCAGCTCGAAGAGGTCCGCTCCCTGATCGTCTGGACCCTCCGCCGGGTGCTCGAACTGTGGTCGGTGGACGGCGCCCTGGACGCCGACGACCTCCGGATGTTCCGCGGCGTCGGCGCCGTCCGGGCCCGGGACGCCCGCCCGCTGGCGGCCGTACTGCGCGCCTACCGGGTGGCGGCGCTGGCCTTCTTCGACCGGATCGGCGAACGCTTCCCCGACACCGTCCCGTCGCGCGACCTCAGCGCGCTGGCCCGGGTCTGGCTGACGGTGCTCGACCAGTCCTCGGAGGCGGTCTTCGACGGCTACGAGTCCACCGGCCGCATCCTCAGCGAGGACCGCGAACGCGCACTCCGCGGCCTCCTCGCGGACCTGCTGCTCGGCCGGCAGAGCCACGCCGGCACCCTGCGCGCGCGGTTGCGCGAACTCGACGCCGAACTGCCCGCCACCTTCGACCTGTTGGTGGTCTCCCCGGCCGCCGGTGCCGCCGGTGCCGCCGGTTCCGCCGACGACGCGGCACGGGCGGCCGCACTGGCGGCCACGGCCCTCGACGCCCGAACCGCAGCCGACCGGGCCGGCGACCTCGAACTCACCTCGCTGCACACCGTCATGGACGGCGTCGGGGTCGTCCTGCTCAAGGCCGTCGACCCGGCGGCGCTGGAGCGCCTGACCGGCGCGCACGCCCTCACCGGCGCCCGGCTCACCGGCGTCACCGCCGCCACCGCCCCACGCGACTACCGCCTGGCCCTCCACGGCCTCCGGCACGCCCCACCACCGGCGCGGACCGAACGCCGGGTGCTCGACCGCGGCGACCTGGAGGTGGTGGCCCTGGTCACCGGACACCCGGACGCCGCCCCCGCCCGGGTCACCGAGGCCGTACTCGGCCACCTCGCCCAGGACGACGACACCCGCCGGACCCTCGACGCGGTCATCTACGCCGACGGCGCCGCCGGCGCGGCCGCCCGCCTCCACCTCCACCCCCAAACCGTCCGCTACCGCCTCCGCCGCCTCGCCACCACCACCGGCCGCGACCCCCGCACCCCGTGGAACCGCTTCGTCTTCCAGACGGCCCTCCTCACAGCCACCCCCTGACGCCTCACCCGTAGGGCCGCGGCCCGGCCGTCACCAGCCGGAAGGGGTCGTCCTCGGCGAGGCAGCGGGACACCAGCCAGGCCGCTCCGAGCACCAGTCCCCGCACCCGCCCCTCGTCCACCACGATCTCCCGCACCGTCCCCCGCCCCTGCAACTGTCCCTCCGTCTGCCCCGACACCCCGCCGCACCATCCCAGCACACCCCCACCGGCGCGGGGGTGTCAGTGGCGGTTCGTAGGTTGCCCTCGTGAACATCGATGATCTTCTCTGGCAAAAGCGACGCCACGGCGGCGTCTACCCGCGGATGGTGCGCAGTCTCCTCGACCTGGGGCGGCTGGACCTGGTGATCCGGGCGGCGCAGGAACGCGGCGACTGGAACTGCGCGGAGGCGGCGGCGCGGGAGCTCTGCGCGGCCGGGGAGTTCGACCGGGCGCTGGCACTGATGGACCCGTTCACCGACATCGGCTGGCGGGCCGCCGAGTGGCTCACCGCGGAGCTGATGATCCGGCGCGGCGAGGGCGACGAGGCGCTCGCGATGGTGCGCCCGGACGCGGCCGAACAGGGCGACGGCCACGTGAGCGCACGCTACGCGGAACTGCTGGTGCGGGCCGGGCGGGCGGACGAGGCCGTCGACCTGCTGGTACCGCACCTCGGGGAGCACTGGCTCCGGTCGCACCTGGTCGAGGTGACCGAGGGCCAGGGCCGTGACGACCGGGTCCTGGACGTCCTCACGCAAGCTGCGGCGCGCATGGAGGGCACGGAGGGCGTGCCGTGCGCGAGCTGCGGTCAGTCGTGCGGGGCTGACCGGAGCGAGCGGTGGCACGTGCTGCTCCTGATCTCCCGGGTCCTGGAACGCGCTGGGCGCACGGACGAGGCCGTCGAGGTCCTGCGCACCGAGATCGCCTCGGGCCGCCGTCACCCCGTCAACTTTCCGCAGTACTACGCGGAGCTCCTCGCCCGGCAGGGCCTGATCGAAGAGTTGGCGGCGCTCGCCGTCAGCGAGCGCTACTCCGCCTTCGCCGTGTACGCGAAGGCACTGGAGGACGCCGGGCGGGCCGGCGAGGCCGAGAGCCTGCTGCGCGAGGCGATCGAGGCCCACGACCACCCGAACGACCGTGCGGCGCTGATGCGCCTCCTCGTCGGGCAGGGGAGGGTCGACGAAGCCGTGGAGACCGGCCGGCCCACGTACGACTACTACGACTGCGGGAACCTCCTCCACTGGGCGCTGGAACTGCTCGTCGACGACA
Organism: Kitasatospora sp. NPDC059146; assembly: GCF_042786665.1. NCBI lineage: Bacteria > Bacillati > Actinomycetota > Actinomycetes > Kitasatosporales > Streptomycetaceae > Kitasatospora > Kitasatospora sp. NPDC059146. Next base: position 35,169 of record NZ_JBHZCY010000044.1, read on the forward strand.
GCCGCCCCGACCGGGCGCTCGAACTGCTGGAGGGGCTCACCGGTGCGTATGCCGAGGGGCATCCGGAGAGCATCCTCCAGCTGCGGTTCTGGCTGTTGGGCGAGGCGGGCCGCTGTGCCGAGGGTCTCACGGAGGCCACCGCCCTCAACGAGCGGGAGCCCGGGGAGTGGGACACCGTGGTGGCGCGGCTGCTGGAGCGGGACGGCCGCCCGGAGGAGGCCCTCGCGCTGCTCCGGGCGTCCGCCCAGCAGGGGGTCGACTTCGACCTGACCGAGACGCTGATCAGACTGGGCCGCCCGGAGGAGGCCCTCGCCGCCGTCCCGACGATCGCGGAGGCACGCGCGGCCGCCGAACGGCGGGAGCGTGAACTAACCGAGCAGGGGGAGCAGGACGACCCTTGGGCCGGTGTCGGCGCAACCGCGCAGGCACCCCCGTTCTGATCCCTCGACCGGCCGGTGTCCGCGAGTCAGGAGCAACGGCAGCGCGTGGGCACGGAGTTGCGGCGGGAGGCGGCAGAATCGTGCCATGCGCATTCTGATCGTCACAGCCGGTTCACGCGGAGACGTCGCGCCCTTCACCGGGCTCGGGCGGCGGCTGCTGGAGGCGGGCCACCAGGTCGCCGTGGCCGCCCACGCGTCCTTCGCCGGGCTCCTCGCCGACTGCGGACTCGAACACCGGCCCGTGCCGGGAGACCCGAACGAGCTGGTCCGGGAGTTCTCCCGGGCGGCGCTGCGGGCCTACACGGACGGGCTGGCCGACGGGGTCGCGGAGGCGGCGGCGGGCGGAGCCGACGTGGTGCTCACCGCCTTCGGCCCGGCACCGCTGAGCCGGGCGGCGGGCGAGGCGCTCGGTGTCCCCGTCGTCGGCACCTACCTGGCCCCGTCGTTCGCCACCCGGGAGTTCGCGCTGCCCAACGCCCGGAACGCGGACGACCTGGGGCCGGAGGGCAACCTCGCGGCGGGCCGGGACGTCCTGAGGCGCGCGGAAGGGCTCTTCGTGGACGCCGTCACCAGGCTGCGTGCCCGGCTCGGACTGCCCGCCGACCCGCCCACGGCCGAAACCCGTCCGGTCTTCCACGGCTACAGTCCGCTGGTGCTGCCGCGCCCCGCCGACTGGCCGTCCCGGGCCCGGGTGGCGGGCTACTGGTGGCCCGCGCGGCCGGCCGGCTGGCAGCCCCCGGCCGACCTGCTCGACTTCCTCCGGGCCGGCCCGCCCCCGGTGTTCATCGGGTTCGGCAGCATGGCGGTCGGGGAGGGGGAGCGGCTCAGCGGGCTGGTCGCCACGGCGGTCGAGCGGGCGGGCGTACGGGCGGTGGTGCAGGCGGGCTGGGCCGGGCTGAACGGCTGCGGCGACGACGTCCTGACCGTCGGTGACGTCCCGCACGACTGGCTGTTCCCCCGCACCGCCGCCGTCGTCCACCACGCCGGAGCGGGCACCACGGCGGCCGCCCTACGGGCCGGGGTGCCCGCCGTCGCCGTGCCCGTCATGGCCGACCAGCCGTTCTGGGCGGCCCGGCTGCACACCCTGGGCGTCGCCCCCCGCCCCGTCCCGTTCCAGGACCTCACCGCCGAAGCCCTCGCCGACGCGATCACCACCTGCCTGACCGACCCGACCCACCACCACCGCGCCACCCACCTCGCCCGCGGACTCGCCACCAAGGACGGCGCCGCCCCCCTGCTCGCCCACCTCGCCTCACTGCCCGACAATCCGAGCGCGCAGCCGCGGTAGCGCCGGCCTGACCAAGGCTCACCGAGAGCGGACACGGCGCCCGTTTCAATGGCCTTGCCGTCCTGACGCCGACCCGCGATTCTGGGCCGGTGCCAGGACAGGCGAAGAGGAAACGGCGGCAGGAGGCCGAGAGGCAGCGCCTTGCCGCTCGCACTGCGCCGGACGCCGGGCGGTGGGACGTGGTCCTCGAAACGTTGGACGAGGCGGAGCTGCGCGCACACCTGCGCCGTCTTCGGGAAGCGGGAGTCGACGGATCGATGATCCGGATCGACACGCTTTGCGGCCGTCTGGTGCAGCCGACCACCTACCGGCTGAGCCGGTTCGTGACGGACCCCGCACGCGAGGCCGGCCACGAGCACTCCGAGCACTGATTTCTCCAGCAGGGCAATCCGCCATCTGCTGCGGCGCCTGGGCGTTGTCGTCCCGATCCCGCGGCCGTGACCGCCACGACCGAGCGCCCAACCGTCGCCGATAGGGACTCTCGACGGCCGGCCACCCTCTCCTGACTGCGCTGATCCGCTGGCGCCGTGAGCCCGTCAGGTGATCACGGAAGGCGGGTTAGGCTGTGCCGCTGCCCCTCCTGCGGCAATGCTCTTGACACAAAAGGGACGGCCGAGTTTGGGCTCCATGCGTGATCGGGCGCGCGAGATCCTCGCCCGCCCGCAGGCGGAACTCGTGGTCCCCACGGATCGGACGGCGGTCGAGGATCCGCTGGCCCTGAACCGGTGGCTCGTTCCGGCCCGCGACCGTGCGGCTCTGGAACGGTGGGGGTTGCCGCTGATCGAGCGGTACGGCCTTGTCTCGAACATCCACGCGGGTGAGCGTCCGGACGAGCTGGAGGACGGGCGCGGCTACTACGGGCTCGGTATCTGGCTCGACCTGGAACTGGCGGCGGCTGTCCCGTCGGGTCAGGTCTGGGGAATCCCGCTGACCCAGTGGCGCCAGAGCGATGTGTTCGTCAACTCGTCGATCAGCGGCCTCATCGACTCGGCATGGCGCTGGTACTGGATCTCGGGAATCATCAATTCCGCGGACAGTATCGACCGGTACGCGTGCCTGAGGGACTTGTTCGAATTCATCGTCAAACGCGACGCCGATGTCGCCGCCCAGCGGCACTCCCTCTGGCGGGAGGTTCTCCTCGGCGGCTGAGGATCTTCGTCGGGGACCGGGCCCGGGCGGCGTCGGGTGGGGTGGCGTGAGAGGCTCCTGGTATGGAACAGCGCGTACTCGGCCGGACCGGCCGTCCCGTTTCGGTGGTCGGACTCGGCACTTGGCAGCTCGGTGCGGACTGGGGTGACGTCCGGGAGGAGGACGCCCTGGCCGTGTTGGAGGCGTCGGTGGAGGCGGGGGTCACGCTCTTCGACACCGCGGACGTCTACGGGGACGGCCGCAGTGAGCGGCTGATCGGCCGGTTCCGGAAGGAGCGGCCGGACGCGGAGGTGTTCGTCGCGACCAAGTTCGGCCGCCGGGTCGAGCAGCGGCCCGAGCACTACCGCCTCGCCAACTTCCGTGCCTGGGCGGACCGTTCGCGGGAGAACCTGGGCGTGGAGCGGCTGGACCTGGTGCAGCTGCACTGCCCGCCGACGCCGGTCTACTCCTCGGACGAGGTGTTCGACGCCCTGGACACCCTGGTGGCAGAGGAGCGGATCGCGGCCTACGGGGTGAGCGTGGAGACCTGCGCGGAGGCGCTGACCGCGATCGCGCGTCCGGGCGTCGCCAGTGTGCAGATCATCCTGAACGCCTTCCGGCTCAAGCCGCTGGAGCGGGTGCTGCCCGCGGCGGAGGCGGCCGGGGTGGGGATCCTGGCGCGGGTGCCGCTCGCCTCGGGGCTGCTCTCGGGCCGCTACAGCGAGCGGACCGTCTTCGGCCCGGACGACCACCGCACCTACAACCGCCACGGCGAGGCCTTCGACCAGGGCGAGACCTTCTCCGGCGTGGACTTCGCCACGGGCGTCGAGGCGGCCCGGGAGTTCGCCGCGCTCGCACCCGAGGGCGCCACGGCGGCGCAGACGGCCCTGCGGTGGATCATCCAGCAGCCCGGGGTCACGACGGTGATCCCCGGCGCCCGCAACGTGGCGCAGGCCCGCTCCAACGCCGCGGCCGCCGAGCAGGCCCCGCTGCCCGCGGCCACGCTCGACGCCGTACGGGAGCTGTACGACCGCCGCATCCGGCCGCAGGTGCACGACCGCTGGTAGGAGCGTCGCCGGCGGTCGCCGCCGGGTCTGGAGGGGATCGGTGGCACTACCGGCACTGGTCGAGGTCCGGTACCGGGCGGACCAGATGGCGGATCCCGGCCGTCTCACCTCCGTCGAGGACGTCGATCGCCTGATCGACGAACTCCTCGACGGCTCGGCGTACGAGAACCTGGCTCAGCTGACCCACCTGGCCAGGGGGATCGTCAAGCCGAGAGTTCCGGGCCACGACTTCCCGGCGGTCCCTGACCACGACTTCCAGGTCGGAGTCGACCGCGAGCAGGACGTCGGGGTGCTGCTCTTCATCGACGGCAGTGGGAACTTCGTGACGGCAGGCCCGCCGGAGTCGCGCAACGCCCCCGCGTACTACCTCGCGGGGCACTGGACCGAGTTCCGGGACCAGGTGGAGGTCCCCGTCGACCTGGTGCGGGCGGCGGTGAAGGAGTTCCTGCTCACGGGCGGTCGGCGCCCGAGCTGCGTCGCCTGGAAGAACCAGTACGAGGCCGATGATCAGGAGCCGGCTCCGTGACCTCGCCGACCGTGCCGACGTCGCCGGCCTCGCCCGCCTTGTCGCTCCACTGAGCGTCAGCGCGTTCCGGTGGGAAATGTCACCGGTCTGCTACGCGCGTCGAAGCGGGGAACCCCGGTGGGGTGGTCGACGTCCTCGACCTCGGAGAACACGCAGGTGGAGTCGGGGGAGGGGTCGTTGATGGACATCAAGGCGCGCATGGGGACCGTGGGCAACCGGTCGCGGGCGGCCGTCGCGGTGGCGGTCGTCGTCGCCGCGGCGACGGCTTGGGCGGTTCCCGCGGTCACCGCGACGGTCCCCGGCCATGACCGGAACGTCGCCCAGGCGCAGGACGGGTCCGCCGAAGGGCAGGGCGGCCAGGACGGTGCCCGGGGCAGCGGCGGCGGTGCGCAGTCCGGCGGCATACCCGAGGGCATAGCCCACGCCTCGGAGGCCGGGGGCAACGCCGTCAACATCACCATCGACGACGGGCCCGACCCGGTGTGGACCCCGAAGGTCCTCGACGTGCTCAAGCGGTACGGGGTGAAGGCGACCTTCTGCATGATCGGACCGCAGGCCAAGGCCCACCCGGACCTGGTCAAGCAGGTGGTGGCGGCCGGTCACCGGCTCTGCGACCACACCGTGGACCACGACACCACGATGGACAAGAAGCCCGTCGCCTACCAGGAGCGGGAGATCCTGGACGCGAAGAAGATGATCGAGCAGGCCGCGGGCGGCGCCGAGGTCATGTACTACCGGGCCCCCGGCGGCTCGTTCACCCCCGACAGCCGGCGGATCGCCGCCGCGAACGGCATGCGCCCGCTCGGCTGGAACGTCGACTCGAAGGACTTCGAGAAGCCCGGCACGGCGGCCATCGTCGAGACGGTGAAGAAGGAGCTCGCCCTCGGCCCGACCGTCCTGTTCCACGACGGTGGCGGCGACCGGCAGCAGACCGTCGAGGCCCTCGGCCAGGTGCTCACCTGGTTGAAGAGCCAGGGCCGCGCCACCGGCTTCCCGGTCCGGACCACTCCGTGAGCGCTGCCGTCCCGGCCGTCTGGGCCGGCCGGGCTAGCGGATCCCGGAGGCCCGGGCCCGGAGTTCGCGCTTGAGGAGCTTGCCGCTCTGGTTGCGGGGCAGTTCGGTGACGAAGAGGACCTTCTTCGGCACCTTGAACGGTGCGAGCCGGCTCCTGACGTGGGCGATCAGTTCCGCCGCGGTGGGGGCGGGACTGCCGGGGCGGAGCACGACGAAGGCGGTGACCGCCTCGATCCACTTCTCGTCGGGGACGCCGATCACCGCGACCTCGGCCACGGCGGGGTGGCTGTAGACGGCCTCCTCGACCTCCCGGGAGGCGACCAGCACCCCGCCGGTGTTGATGACGTCCTTGATCCGGTCGACCACGGTCAGGTAGCCGGCCTCGTCGGCGACCACCAGGTCCCCGGAGTGGAACCAGCCGTCCTTGAAGGCCTCGGCGGTCTGCTCGGGCGAGTCCCAGTAGCCGAGGCACAACTGTGGTGAGCGGTAGACGACTTCGCCCGGGGTGCCGGGCGGCACCTCGGTGCCGGTCCGGTCCACGACGCGGGTCTCCACGAACAGCACCGGGCGTCCGCAGGAGGCCGGGCGGTCGAGGTGCTCCTCCGGCCGGAGCACCGTGGACAGCGGGCCGATCTCGGACTGGCCGAAGCAGTTGTAGAAGCCGACCTGCGGGTAGCGGGCACGGAGCCGGTCGAGCACCGCCACCGGCATGATCGAGGCGCCGTACTGGGCCTTGCGCAGGGAGGACAGGTCGTGCCGGTCGAGGTCCGGGTGGTTGGCCAGCGGAACCCACACGGTCGGTGCCAGGAACAGCGAGGCGATCCGGTCGGCCTCGATCCGGCGGAGCAGCTCGGGGATGTCGGGCGACTCCAGCAGCAGGACGGAGGCGCCGACGGCGAGGTACGGGAGCAGGAAGACGTGCAGGGCCGCCGAGTGGTAGAGCGGCATGCAGATCAGCGGCCGGTCGTCCTCGCGCAGGTCGAGGGCGTGGAGGGCGGACAGGTAGGCGTGCACCAGGGCGCGGTGGGGCATCATCGCGCCCTTGGGGCGGGAGGTGGTGCCGGAGGTGTAGAGCAGCTGGGCGAGCTCGGTGTCGGCCGGACCGGTGCCGAGATCGGGCACGGGGCCGGCCGACGCGGCCTCCAGCAGGCCGATCCCCGAGAGCCCGCTCCCCGGCAGCCCGGCCGGGTCCTCCCGCAGCGGTAGCACGTGTTCGACGGCCAGGCCGTCCCGGACCCGCTCGACCTCCGGCGCGAGCGCCGGGTCGCTGAGCACCGCGCGGGTGCCGGACTGGCCGAGCAGGTAGCGCAGTTCCTCGCCGGTGAGGGCGTGGTTGACCGGGACGTGCACCAGTCCGGCCCGGGCGCAGGCGAGGAAGGCGATCGCGTAGGCGTCGGAGTTGCGCCCGTACGCGGCGACCCGGTCGCCGGGCCGCAGCCCGAGCCCGAGCAGGTGCCCGGCGGCGCGGCTGACCGCCTCGTCGAGCTGCCGGTAGGTCCAGCTGCGGTCGGCGAACGTGAGGGCGACGCGGTCGGGGGCCCGGCGGGCGCTCCGGCGCAGCAGTCCGTCGACGGTGCCGGCTCGGGGGTCGTCGCTCATGGTCACGGTCACGGTCTCGCTTTCGTACGGCGGGGCGGCGGGGTGGCTGAACGGCTGGGCAGTGGGGGGCTGCGCCCGGTCCGGACGACCGGAGCGGGCAGGAGCAGCCTGCCCGGTCCGGACCGCTCGCACCAGGGCCTGCGCCCGGCCGGTCCGTCCGCCCGGTCCGTCCGGCCGGTCCGCCCGGTCCGTCGGGTGCGTGCGGGCGTGTGCATCGGCCCCGGCCGGGTAGGTGCCCGGGTGACCATCGATTCCGGGGCCCGGTACCGTGCCGGGCCGAAGGGTGCTGCGAAGACGGTTACCGTTCGTATGCGACGGCCCGACCTCGGAGGAGAATCGACGCCACCGGGCGGGGAGTCCGACGAGGAGGCCGGCCATGAAGAGCCTTGAACGCCGCTACGCGGTGACCCTGCCCGGGTCGATCGGCGGGCACGCTCCGCCGCCGGTCGTCGTGGTCCGCGTCACCGAGGCCGTGGGCCCCGGCGGCGGACCGGTCTGGACGAACCGCGCCGGCGACCTCCGGGTGGAGATCATCGGCGAGGTCGCCACCGTCCTGTCCGCCCCGGACGGCGCGGGGCGGCACCCCTGCCTGCACGCGGTGCCGCTGCCGGACCGCCTCGCGCCGTAGCACGCATGCCTGCACACGCCCGGGGCGGCGGGAGGCTTCGCGGAAATGACATTCCGCCGGAATTCAGGAACTGCGGAATTCGCTTCTGGCTTTGACGCTGCGAAGTCGCGCTGTTACGATCAAATGAGTCTTGATTGATCATTCGACAAAACCCCCCACCGCCGCGAATGCCGTCGCGAAGAACGACGGAAGGCCGCTGGGAGGAATCGAAGCCATGACATGACGACGCACCCCCTGGCCGTGCTGAGAATCGCGATCGGCCTTTCCCAGTCCGCGTACGCCCAGCTGATCGCCCGTACGCACGCGGAACTCGGCTTCGGGCCGATGGCCGCGCGGCGCGAGAAGGTCTCCCGCTGGGAATCGGGCCGGATCGCTCCGGAACTCGGCGCCCAGCTCGCCATCGCCCGTATCCACCAGGTGGACCGGGAGATCGTGCTGCGCCTGGGCTGGCCGCAGTGGCTGTTCGTCGCCGGCGGCGACGGTGCACTACTGCGGCAGCCGTGGAATCCGCAGGCCGCCGTCGACATCACCCGGCTCGCCGCAGGTGAGCCGGGGAATCCCGGCCCGGGCCCTGCGCTGATCGCCACCGGCGCCTCGCTCACCGCCCAGATCCGCGGCGCCGTGGCGGCGCTCGCCGACGGCCCGTGCCCGCCCGTGCACGAGGGCCCCCGGATCGGCCCCGGAACGCTCGGCTGGGCCGAGACCCGCATCCGCACCCTGGAAGAACTGGAGGCCGGCAGCCCGATCCCGCAGGACGCGCTCCACGCCGCCGCCCGGGCCGAGTACCGGCTCGTCGGTGACCTCCTGGCCCGCCACCGGTACGACCGGACCACCGGCACCCGACTGTTCCTGCTCGCGGCACGCAGCGCGGCCCTGTGCACCTGGACCAGCGGCGCCCTGGGGGAGGAGGGCCGCGCCGAGCGCTACGCCCTGGCCGCGATCCGGGCCGCGGCCGCCGCCGGGGCGCCCCGGCACACCGCCGCCTACCTCTCGCTGCTCTCGATCAGGCACCTGCGCCGCGGCGACCCCCGGGACGCCCTCGCCCTGCTCCGGGCCGCCCGGGCCGTCGACCCGCGCCCCACCCCCAGGCTGGCCGTCATCCTGCACACCCGGCAGGCCCGCGCCCTGGCCCGGCTCGGCGAACCCGCCGCCGGCCTGCGTGCGCTGGAGCACGCCGAGCGCGCCCTGTCGGCGGCCGCGCCGGGCTGGGACGCACAGGCCGACCCCACCGGCAGCAACATCGACGAGGAGTACCTCGCCCTCGCCCGCGGTCACACCTGGCTGCGTCTGGGGCAACCGGCCCGGGCCCTGGACAGTTACCGGAGCCTGCGCACCGACGGCGCGCCGACGGCCCGGCCCCCCTCGCCGCACGCCGTGGCCCGGCTGCGCCCGCTGGTGGAGGCCCAGTTGGCGGTCGGGCAGGTCGACGAGGCGGCCGCCACCGTCCGCGGCGCCGTCGACCGGGCCGGGACCCTGCCGCCGGGGCTCGCCCACTGGTTCGGCAGCCGGCTCGCGCCGCACGCCGACCACCCCGGCGTGCGGGAGCTCCTCGACCATCTGGACGATCGGTCCGTGGCGCAGCGTCGGACCGGGTTCGAATCCGGGGGCGGCCGCGAACCCGGGGGCGGGTTCGGGCCCGGGCGCAGCTTCGAGCCCCGGTCCGACTGAAAGCGCCAATTCCCGTTCCGGCAATGCCGTCGGCAGTGCCTCGGGGAGTGCCTCCGCGTCTGGCGAATTCCGTATCGGTTTTTCTAGGATCCGGTACCGAAGCCGGTCCGGAGCCGGTCTCGGTTCCCCCACGATCTACAGAGACATCTCAAGACTGCATCCATGGCGCACCCACTCATCCTGTTGCGGTCCGCGAAGGGCCTTTCCCACCCCGAATACGCCCGTCTCGTCGCCCGGACCCATGTCGAGCTCGGCCTCGGGCAGATGGCGGCCCGTCGGGAGAAGGTCTCCCGGTGGGAATCGGGACGGACCGTCCCCGAGCACACCGCGCAACTGGCGATGGCGCACATCCACGGAGTCGCCGCCCGCGAGGTGCGCCGTCTCGGCTGGCCCCACTGGCTGCACCTGGTCATCGGCGACACCACCCTGCTGGAGCAGCCCTACACGCCCGCCGGCGCCGAGCTCGCCCTGAGCAGCGCCCTCCACCTGCCGAAGGCGCCACGCTCCCCGCGGCTCCTGCTGCGGGGGCCGGCGCTCACCGCCCAACTGCGGTCCGCGCTCACCCAGATCGCGGCGGACGGCGGGGGAACCCGCGCCGGCCGGGACGCCCGCCCCGGCCGGGGTGACGTGCCGGGCCGGTCCCAGGCCCTCGCCGAGCAGCTGCACTGGATCGAGGCCCGCACCGGCGCGCTCGAACGGCACGAGGACGGCTCGCTGATACCCGCCGAGGCCCTCTACCGGGCGGCGCACGCCGAACACCGGCTGGTCGTCGGCCTGTTCAACGGCCGTGACCGCGACGCCCCGGCCGCCCGCCCGCTCTTCCGGCTCGCTGCCCGCACGGCGCTGCTCTGCACCTGGTTGAGCAGCGCCGTCGGCGAGGAGACCCGGGCGGAGCGCCACAACCTCACCGCGATCCGGGCCGCCGCCGCTGCTGCCGCGCCCGGGACGGCCTCGGCGGCCATGGCCCACCTCGCCCGTCGCCACCTCACCGCCGGCTCCCCGGCCGATGCGCTGGCGCTCGTCCGGGCAGCCGCCGCCGTCCGCTCAGGGCAGTCCGGTCAGTCCGGTCAACCCGGACAGTCCGGACAGCGCGGGTCCTCGTACGGTCCGGAGAGCATCCTGCACTGCGCGGAGGCCCTCGCCCTGGCCCGGCTGGGGAACGCCACCGGCGCGGCGAGGGCGCTGGACCGGGCCGCCGCGAGCGCGGCCACGGCGGGTGCCGGTCCAGTGGCCGGTACGGGGGTGGGTGCCGGGGTCGGTCCCGGGGTCGTCGAGCGGTGCGTCACCGTCAGCCGGGCCCAGGCCGCGCTGTTCCTCGGGGATCCGCAGGGCGCGAAGCCGTACTTCGAGCTTTTCGCCGACTCCCTGCTGGCACCGCAGAGCGCCGTCCCGTCGCCCCAGACGGGTGTCTGGCTCCTCTACGCGGCCGACGCGCACCTCGCGCTCGGTGAGCTCGACCGTGTCGCCGACACCGTCCACCGCGCCGTCGACGTCACCGGGAGGCTCCCGCCCGGACTCGACCTCCAGTACCGCGCGCGGCTGGCCCGGCACGAGAACGAGCCGGCCGTCCGGCAGGTCCTGGAGCGCCTGGACGAGGGCTCCCGCTCCAACCGGCCGATCCCGTAACGGCGATGACGCGATGACCCCTTCGGAGGCGACATGGTCCACGTCCACCCCCTCACCCGGCTGCGCGAGGGCATGGGCCTGTCCCAGTCCGAGTACGCCAAGCTCATCGCGCGCACCCACACCGCGCTCGCGCTCGGGAACACGGCGGCCCGCCGGGAGAGGGTCTCCCGCTGGGAGGCCGCCCGCTCCGTCCCCGAGCACACCGCCCAGCTCGCCATGGCGCACATCCACGGGATCCCCGCCCGCGAGGTCCACCAACTCGGCTGGCCGCACTGGCTCCACCTGGCCACCGGGGACGCCACCCTGCTCGACCAGCCCTACACGGACCACGGTGCGGTCCTCGCCCTGCGCGCCGTCGTGGACCTCTCCGGGGCTCGGCATTCACCTGAACTCACCCTGAGGGGGCGTGAGTTGGCATCCCACCTGGGTGCTGCCCTGACACAGCTCGCCGACCCGGGCCGGACCGGCTGGACCCGCCGGACCACCCGCTCGGCCGCCGGGTGCGTTCCCGGCCTGGTCGGGAACCGCCTGCGCTGGAGCGAGGCCCGCACCACTGCTCTCGAACAGCAGGAGGCCGGCACCTTGATGCCCGCCGCGGCCCTGTACGGCGTGGCGTACGCCGAACACCGGCTCGTCGTCGGCAACCTGCTCAGCGGTGCCCGCACCAGTACCGAAACCGGCGCCGGGACGAGCGGCGGCGTCGAAAGTCCGGGACCACGGCGGCTGTTCCCGCTCGCGGCCCGCACCGCCCTGCTCTGCACCTGGCTCAGCAGCGCCCTCGGCGAGGAGACCGGAGCCGAGCGGCACAACCTCGCCGCACTCCGTGCCGCCGTCGCCACCGGTGACCGGGCCGCAGCGGGCGTCGTGATGGCGCAACTGGCCACCCGGCACCTCATCGTGGGTGACGCGGCCGACGCGCGGATGATCGTGCGGGCCGCCAGGGCCGCCGACCCTGAGCCGGCCCCCGCCGTGGCCGTCGTGCTGCACACCAGGGAGGCGCTGGCCCTCGCCCGCCTCGGCCGGTCCGGTGACACGGCGCGGGCGCTCGACCTCGCCGCCGACACCCTCGCCGCCGACACCTCGGTCGCCTCCGACCACAAGCACCGGCACCGGCCCGGGTTCCCGTTCACCGTCGACGACCGCTTCCTGACCTCCGTACGGGCCGACGCCTGGCTCCACGCGGCCGATCCACGGCGGGCCGAACCCCACGCCGCCGCGCTGCTCGACTGGCTGGACGGCCCCGAGCCGGTGCTCGCCCCGCCGCTGACCGGCCGGATGCTGCTGTCCGTCGTCGACACCTACCTCGCCCTCGGCGAGGCGGCGCAGGCCGTCCGTGCCACGTCCTGCGCCATCGGCGTCTCCGGCACCCTTCCGCCGGGCCTGGCCCGGCAGTACCACCGCCGGCTCGCGGCGCACCAGCACGAACCGCTGATCCGGGAGGCGCTGGAACAGCTCGCCCACGGCGAGTTCTGACCAGGGCCCGGCGCCGGTCGGCAGGGGTCGGGCGGGTTCGGGCGGGAGGGTGCCGACCCCGCCCGACCCCGCCCGCCCGGTCGTCGGTCAGCCGCCGTTCAGCTGTTGGCGCCCCGAGCGGCCACCGTCCAGCGGTCGACGACCTCCCCGGCCCGGACCACCTCCAGGGTGTCGGCCAGGTTCACCGGCGTGCAGACGTGGACCGGGACGACGGCGACCCGGGAGCCCAGGCGGGGAGTGGGCCCGCCCTCGGGCAGCACGACGGTGGCGTGGTGCTCGGACAGGGAGGCCACCACCGCATCCGGGTGGTCCGGGAGGTAGCCGTGACCGCGGACCCAGGGCGAGGCGTCGGAGCCCAGCACCTTGCTGCCCGCGTCGAGTACGAAACGACCGGGGCCCGGGCTGCTCACCACGGTCGCGAGCGCGTAGAGCCCGAGGTCGTCCGCGGTGCAGCTGCCGATGGCCAGCTGGGTCGCGTCGTTGAAGACGTACACCCCCGGGCGCAGTTCGTTCACCGCGCCGGACCGCCACTGCCCGGCCGTCGGCGTCGACCCGCCGCTCACCACCGGCACCGCGATGCCCACGGCCCGCAGCGCCTCCGCGGCCTCGCCGAGTGCCCGTTCCTCGTCGCGGGCCGCGTGCTCGCGGGCGCGGGGGTCGTGGCCGTAGCCGTGGCCGGGGAAGGTGAAGACGCCCGCCACCTCCAGCCCGGCGTCGACGGCGGCGAGGCCGATCTCGGTCGCGTCGGCCGGAACGACTCCGGTCCGGTGGTGGCCGGAGTCGATCTCGATCATCACCTGCACCGGGGCCGCCGCTCCCCGCAGCGCCCGCCCCAGCCGCCGGACACCCTCCACGGAGTCCGCCCCCACCCGCAGGGCGACCGAGTCCGCGAGGGCGCGCAGCCGACGGGCCTTGGCGTCGTCGACCCACAGGGGGTAGGCGATGAAGAGGTCGGACACGCCGTTCGCGGCGAAGACCTCCGCCTCGCCGACGGTGGCCACGCTCAGCCCCACCGCACCGGCGTCGAGCTGGCGCCGCGCGATCTCCGGGCACTTGTGGGTCTTGGCGTGCGGGCGCACCGCGAAGCCGCCGTCGAGGGCCGCCGCGCTCATCCGGGCGATGTTGCGCTCCATGACATCGGCGTCGACGACCAGCGCGGGGGTCGCCGGCTCCTCGGGGAGATGTGTGCTCATGCCCCATGATCACGCGTCCGGCCGACCTCCGGTTCCCGCCGCGCCCCCGTTCCTGCCTCGCCGGGGCCCTTACGGCCCGTACGGCCCGTGCGGCCCGTCAGGCCTCCGCCGGACCGGGCCCGTCCGTCTCGGCAGCGCGAGGCGCGCCCGGCGGGATCGGCCCCAGGTAGGTGCCGCCGGAGGCGTCGACGGTCTGGCCGGTCACCCAGCGGCCGCGCGGGCCCGCCAGGAAGCCGACCACGTCCGCGACGTCCTCGGGCGTGCCGATCCGGCCCAGGGCGGTGATCGACTCCAGCCCGGCCATCGCCTCGGGGGCGCTGGTCCACGCGGAGGTCATGTCGGTGAGGATCACGCCCGGGTTGACGGTGTTGACGGTGATCCCGCGCCGGCCGAGGTCGTTGGCGAGCGGTGCGGCGAGCGCCTCCAGGGCCGTCTTGCTGACGGTGTAGCCGATCTGGAGCGGCGAGGCGATCCGGGCGGCCGCCGAGGCCACGTTCACGATCCGCCCGCCGTCCCGCAGCAGCGGCAGGGTCCGCTGGATCACGAAGAGCGGCGCGCGGACGTTGACCGCCATCACCCGGTCGAAGTCCTCCTCGGTGATCTCACCGATCGAACCGGCCAGGTGCACGCCCGCGTTGTTGACCAGGATGTCCAGGCCGTCCTCGCCGTGCTCCGCCAACCCGGCGGTGAGGCCCTCGAACAGCCGGTCCGGCCCGTCGCCCCGGTCGAACCGGGCCGGCACCGCGAACGCCCGGCCGCCCGCCCCCTCGATCAGCTTCACGGTCTCCGCGGCGGCCTCCTCGTTGCCGCCGTAGTGCACCGCGACCAGCGCCCCGTCCTCGGCCAGCCGCCGTGCGACCGCCCGCCCGATCCCCCGGGACCCACCCGTCACCAGCGCCGTCCTGCCGTCCAGCTCGCCCATGCCCGCCGTCCCTCCCACGCCCTCCCGGCCGCCTCCGGGGCCGGGCCCGGTCGTCCCGCCCCGAAGCCGGACGACCCCTGATACCTGCCCGCCCCCGCAGGCCTGATGCGCGGGCTCAGGCGCCGGTCCGTCGGGTGGCCCGGTGGGTGGCGACGCGGACGCGGGTGGCGCAGCGGGGGGTGCAGTAGCGCTGGGGGGTGCGGCGGCCGGTGTCGATGTAGTGGCGGCCGCAGCCCGGGGCGGCGCAGCGGCCCCAGGCGCAGGTGCCGCGTTCGCTGAGCCACAGGCCGAGGGCGAGGGCGGCGGTGGAGAGCAGCCAGTGGGTGAGGCCGGCGTCGGCGGGGGCCCGGGTGTGCAGGGACCAGGGGCGGCCGGGGAGCCGGACGAGGTGCGGGCGGGGCGGGTAGCGGTCGAGGAGGGCGTTGATCGCCTCGGCGGCGTGGTCGGGGTCGTCGGTGTCGAGGACGGCGATCACGGGGGCGGTGGCCTCGCACAGTTCCCGGGCGTCGGCCTCGGTGAGGTGGAACGGCGGGCCGCCGTGGCGGTCCAGGAGGGCCTGGAGTTCGGCGGCGCCCGTGTCGGGGTTCGCGCGGACGGTGTTGGCGAGGTCGGCGAGGAAGTGGAGGCCGCGGGGGTTGTCCTCGGGTCCTCGGGAGGGGCCGGGGGGTTCGGGTGTCGGGTCGGGGGTCCGGGGCATGGGGTCGGGGTGTCCTCGTCTCCTGGGTGCTCTCTGCCGCCACCATGGTAACGTCAAAAGTCTCGAATAGCCGTTACGAAGGAGTGGCATGCGATTCCCGGCAACGACCTCCGTGCTCATCGTCGGCGCGGGCCCCGTCGGCCTGACGCTGTCCCTCCTGCTGTCCGGCCACGGCGTGGACCACCTGCTCGTCGAGGCGCACCCCGACACCTCCCGGCACCCCAAGGCCCGTGGCGTGTCGGCGCGTTCGATGGAGGTGTTCCGGCGCTGCGGCCTGGAGCCGGAGATCCGGCGGGCCGGCCTCCCGCCCTCCCAGGTGTACTTCTACCGCGGCCGCACCCTGGTCGACCCGGACTTCGTGCGCACCGGGGTCGCCGTGCCGGACGGCCCCGAGCGGACCCCGTCCCCCGGGCTGATCTGCTCCCAGGACGCCCTGGAGGCCGTCCTCGCCCGGCGCGCCCGGGAACTCGCCCCGCAGGCCGTCCGGTTCGCGACCCGGCTCGTGGCGTACACGGAGGACGCCGACGGCGTGGAAGCCGTCCTGGAGGATCGCGGCAGCGGTGAGCGGCACACCGTCCGCGCCGACCGGCTGATCGGCTGCGACGGCGCGTCGAGCACCGTCCGCGCGGCCGCCGGGATCGCCATGGCCGGGCCGACCGGCCTCGGCCACTTCCTCGGCGTCCGCTTCGAGGCGCCCCTCGGCGAGGTCGTCGCCGACCGGGCCAGCGCCTCCTACTTCCTCACCGAGCCCGGCCGGGGCGGCTTCCTCGCCGTCGACAACGACCGGCGCTGGATCTACCAGCACCCGTACGACCCCGGCCGCGACGACACCACCGCCCTGCGGGCCGACCACCCGCGGCTGGCCCGGCTGATCCGCGAAGCGGCCGGGCTGCCGGGCCTGGCCGTGACCGTCCTGGACACCACCACCTGGCGGATGGACGCCCAACTCGCCGACAGCTACCGGAAGTCCAGGGTGCTCCTGGCCGGCGACGCGGCCCACGTGACGCCGCCGACCGGCGGGCACGGCATGAACACCGGCATCGGCGACGCCGACAACCTGGCCTGGAAGCTGGCCGCCGTCACGGCCGGCACGGCCGGCGACGCGCTGCTCGACAGCTACGAGGCCGAACGCCGCCCCGTGGCCCGCCAGGTCATCGACATCTCCCTCGCCAACTCCCGTGCCCGCACCAGCTACCGGATGGACGACGAACTGCTGCTCACCGCGGCCTACACCTCCACCGCCGTCCTCCCCGCCACCCCGGCGCCGCGCCCACCCCTCGACCCGGACGGCGCCCACCCCGACCCCGCCCCCGGCACCCGCCTCCCGCACCTGCCGCTCCCCACCGGCTCCACCCTCGACCTGGTCGGCCCGGGCTTCGCCCTCCTCACCGCCGACGCCGCCTGGCAGCGCCACGCCGACACCGCCACGGCCGCCGGCCTCCCCGTCACCCTCCACCTCCTCCCCACCGACCTGACGCGGCCGCTCACCCTCCCACCCACCGGCGCCACCCTGGTCCGCCCCGACGGCCACATCGCCTGGCAGGCCCCGCACCCGGCCGCCGAAGCGACCCAACTCCTCGACGTACTACGGCAGATCCTCGCCCGCCCCTGAGTCGCCCGCCCCTGGGTCGCCCGCCTCTGGGTCGCCTGCCCCTGAGTCGTGCGGCCCTGTTGTCGCGTGGGCCGAGACGGCCCGGTCGGACCGGAGAGCGTCCGCCCGTTCCACGAGGTGGTCGAGAACCGCGAGGGTGAGGTCCGCGAGGTCGGTCCGCGTGAGCGAGCCGACGTCGAGCCGGAACTGGGTCGCCAGGCGCCGCTGCCGGTCGTGGAAGAAGACCGGATGCAGCCGGGGTGTGCTCGCGCCGCTGGCGAGCCGGTCGCGCCAGCCGGCCAGGACCTCGGGATCGGCGGGGCCGTTCAGGCCGTCGTGCTTGTCGGCGCGGAGCGCCGCGGCCAGTTCCGGACGGCCCCGCCGGCGAAGGCCCTCCTGGATCGAGGACAGCGCCATCGCCGGTTGCAGCTCCACGGCCAGGTCGTGGGCTTCGAGCACGGCTTCCACCGTCGGCCTGGCACCGGTGAGGACGTCGACGCACGGCCGGAACAGCCAGGGCTGGCTGGGCATCCCACGGCCGGGGCAGCGCAGGTCCACGGCGATCCAGGCGTGGTCGGAGCCGGAGGGGTGGTGTCGCCAGGCCATCACCATCGGGTTTCCGCCGCTGGTGCTCATGGCCCTCGCTTCGACTGAGCCCGGATGGTCGCGGCGCAGCGCGTCGTCGAGGGCGAGGGCCGTACGACGGCTCACCACGTCCGGCACGTACCAGCCGGAGGAACTCCCGATCGCACCGTCGGCCTCCGTTTCCCAGCTGTGCAGGACGTCGGTGATCCCGTGCGCGAGCCACGCGGCGTGCGGATCCGCGGCCGAGTGCCACGCCTGGAAGAGCGTGACGAGGCGCAGCGATCGCCACGGCTCGGTGGGCCGGGCGGCGTCGAAGGTGCAGTAGAACAGGGCCGGTACGGGGTCGAGGGTTTCGGCCCAGGCCCGGTAGCGGTTCAACTGATCGCCGTGCTCGTCGGAGGCGCCCTTCATCTCCAGCACGGCCACGGGACGGTCGTCCGACCGCCGGTACACCACGAGGTCCAGGCGGCCGGCAGGCTGTTTGACCTCGCGTCGACACCGGTACGGGCCGGGGGCGAGGCCGAGCAGGTCGATCAGGGGCTGGGGATCGCGCTCGAACAGGAAGGCCAGCAGGTCGCTCAAGCTGTTCTCGTCGGCGACCAGTCGTTCGAGGGCAGGGCTGGGTTCCGGCATCCGGAGATCATCCTCCACCGGCGGCGGCGTTGCGGGGCTGTTGCAGGGGGAGTGACGGCGGTCACGGTGGGGTGGGGTGGTTCGTGATCGGATGGTCGGATGGGTGAGTTCGGGACGGGTGGGGTGGTGCCGGTGAGGCGCGGGGTCGGTGCGGTGGGTGCGGTGGCGGCGGCGGTGGTGCTGCTCGCGGGGTGCGGGAGCCAAGTGGCCGGGGCGGCCGGGGCGGGCGGGGGGCCTTCGGTCGCCGGCTCCGGCAGTGCGGGGCCGTGCGGGGTGGCGTCGGCCTCGCCGGGGCCGGTGGCGAAGGACGGGGTGCGGATCACGGCGGCGAGTGCGGCCTGTGCGGAGTACGAGGTGACCAACCCGGGCGCGGAGGCGGCCGATGTGACGGTGGTGTTCGGCCGGTCGGGGGCGGCCGGGGGTGTGCTGGGCAACGAGACGAGGACGGTCAGGGATCTCGCACCGGGGGCGACCGGGAAGGGGCGGGTGGAACTGGACGGGAAGGGCTCGGTGCTGACGGTCGTCAAGGTGCGGAGCGTGCCGAGCGCCGAGGCCTCGCGCCCGGACGGGCCGTGCCCGGCCTCCGGGGTGCGGGTGAGCGCGGACGACGGGGATGCGGCGATGGGGTTGCGGGTGGTGGGGCTGCACCTGCGCAACTGCGGGACGGCCACGGTGAACCTCAACGGCTACCCGGACCTCCAACTCCTCGACGTGGGGCACCGGCCGGTCGACGGCGTGCGGCTCCTGCACGGGGGTGCGCAGATCGCGAGCGGCACCGGGGCGGACGACCCGCCGCGGCCGCTCGCGTTGAAGCCGGGCGAGGGGGCACGGTCCACGCTGGCGTGGCGCAACACCACCGAGGCGGGCGCGGGTGACGCGGTGAACGCCCCGTACGTGCGGGTCCGGGTGATGCCGGGCGCCGCGCCGGTGACGGTCGTGCCGGAGCTGGACCTGGGCACCACCGGGCGGCTGGGTGTCGGCGCCTGGGTGCGGGAGGACGGGCAGCCGCCGGCGACCAGGCCGCCGGCGGGGTGATCAGGGCTCGGCGGTCATGACTCGGCGGTCATGACTCGGCCGTCATGACTCCGGGGACGATTTCAGGTAGGTGAACTCGTTGGCCGGCCCGGCCGGGGACGAGTAGCCGTTGGACACCACGGTCACGTTGACGGTGCTGGGCCTGCCGAAGCCGGTGCTCGGGGCGGGCGCGTCGACGACGATCTCGTAGGGCGGCTGGACCTGCGGCGACGCCGCGGGGTTGGTACCGAAGAACACCTGGGCGTCGGCGCCGAAGTTGACGCCGGTGACGGTCACCGAGGTGCCCTCGGGGCCGGTGGCCGGGAAGAGGCCGGTGGTGATCACCGGTGGGGGGCCGCCGTAGGCGAACCGGCCGAAGGGGACGGCCGCCGAGGTGCCCAGCTCGGTGGTGACCCGGACGTCGACCACGCCGACTCCGGGAGGCGCGTGGAGGCTGATCGCGAGGCCGTCGCCGCTGACCGCGAGGTCCTGGCCGGGGACGGGGCCGAAGTCGACGGCCGCGCCCGGGCCGAAGCCGCTGCCGACGACGGCCAGTGCGGTGCCGCCCTCCCCGGAGTTCGTGGAGAGGGCCCGCACCACCGGGCCGGCCAGGACGTCGGGGGCGCCGAGCAGGCCCAGGTAGGTGGAGTTGGCGTGCTGGAAGGCGACCTGGCCCAGGAAGTCCGCGAGTGAGCTCTTGACGAAGTCCGGGTCGTGGGTCCGGTCGTAGTCGATGGCCAGGGGCACGGCCTGGCCGGGCTGGGCGTATGGGTGGGGACCGGGCAGACCGGCGATCACCGAGATGACGGCGTCCACCTCGTCGTTCGCCGCCGGTCCGGAGGGAGTCGGGTACCAGCCCTCGGCGTCGTCGAGCGAGGTCCAGGCGAGCGGCACGACGTCGTAGGGGTTGTAGTAGCGCGCGTTGACGATCCACGGCAGGGAGTCGACGTAGTCGGCGAAGTCCGGGCCGCCGGCGGTGGGGGCGGCGAAGGTGCAGAGGCCGAACTGCGGGGTGGCGCCGGGCCAGGACCGTGCCTGGAGGTAGGGCGCGACCATGGTGGCGATGCAGCCGCCGAGGCTGTGGCCGATCACGTACACCGTGGGGGTCTGCGCGGCCCCGGCGAGGGCTTCGGTGAGCGCCTGCACCAGGGTCACGCCCCCGCTGCTCATGGACAGGACCTGGGTGAAGGCCGCCATCGCGCCCTGGGACACGGACACCGGGGCGGACGGTGCGCCGACGGCGGTGAACGGCACCACCGTGCCGACGTCGAGGTCCTCCAGCAGGTCGGTCACGTTGCCGACCGTGCCGCGGAGGACCACGGCGAAGCTGCTGGAGGAGGGGTCGGCCGCCAGGTACGCCAGGTTGGCGTTGTCGGGGGCCAGCGCCAGCCACCGGAGGCTCCAGTCGGCGCCGGTGGCGAGGTCGGTGTCGGCCAACTGCCGGGTGATGCCCAGGAACACCCGGTTCAACTGCTCCGGCACCGTCTCCCCGGACGGGCGCGGGGTGGCGGCGGTCGCCGCGATCGCGGCGAGGGTCATCGCCACTCGGGGTGTCATCGGTGCGGTCTGCTCCGCCGCCATGCCGGCTCCTCGGGATCGCCTGGTGGGACAGGGAGGATCGTGTCCGATCGGCTTCCCGCCGCGCCCGTCCGACGCGGTGCCGGATCCCCGCGTCACGCCACCGGGCGTACACCGGCCCCGGGTGCGAAGCCGGTGCGCGCGCCCGTCCGGTCGGGGTCAGGGCGCGAGGTCGATGATCACCTTGCCGGGGTGGTCCTCCCGTTCGGCGGCGATGTCGGTCACCCGGCGCGGGAAGTCGTCCAGGCCGATCCGCAGGGAGGTCAGCTTCTCCAGGGGGAAGGCGAGCGGGTGTTCGGCGCGCAGCCGGAAGCCCTCCTCGTAGTCCTCGCGGTGGCAGCCGTAGGCGCCGGCGAGGTGCAGCCGCTTGCCGTGGTGCTCGACCGGCTCGATGAGCTCCGCGCGGCGGATGGTGTCGACGTCGGCCCGGCCGGGCGGGTAGGTGTCGCCCCGGCGGGTGCCGCCGTAGACGAAGAGGACGGCGCCGTCGGCGGCCAAGTCGCTGGCGGTGTCCAGGAGTTCGGTGGTCGATACGGTGGTCGCCACGATCACCACGTGGTACCGGTCCTGGTGCTGCGGGGCCTTGGCGTCGGTCAGCGGGTGGATCTCCTCGGCGGCGAGCAGGCCCTGCTGCACGGCGAAGGCGCGCCGGGCCTCGCCGCGGTTGAAGACGGTGGGCGAGGCGCCCAGGTGGCGGGCGTACAGGGCGAAGGTGAGGCCGGCGCAGCCGGCGCCGAGGACGGCGACGCGCCGGCCCCGGAGGTCGGTGAGAGCGGTGAGTTCGAGCAGTCTGCGGAGCGCGTGCACGATGCAGGCGAAGGGCTCGGGCATCCAGACGGCGTCCCGGATGCCGGCCTCGGGGACGCGCACCACGGCCTGGTCCAGCTGCGCCTCGGTGCCGTGGACGAAGACGTACTCGGCGAAGCCGGTGGTGCGGGTGGGGGTGATGTTGGGGTTGAGGGTGACGAGTTCGCCCTCCCGGAAGCCGGTCCGCGCGCCGGCGAAGGCGACGGTGCCGACGAGTTCGTGGCCGAAGAGCGGGCCGCGGTCCTCGGGGACGTCGCGCGAGCCGACGACCTCCTTGGCGTCGGCGCGGCAGATGCCCAGGTGGTGGGGCTTGATGAGGACGGTGTCGGCGCGGAGCGCGTCGTGGGGGAAGGGGCGGGTGCCGAGGCTCACCACGCCGTCCCGCAGGGTGGTGGTGGCGTACTCGGCCGGGAGGTTCGGCGCTTGGGGCACGGGGGCTCCTCAGGGGCGGTAGGCGGACGGCTCGTGGGGGACGGACGGCAGGTGGGAGGCGGACGGCTGGTGGGTGCGGGCGAGGTCGCGGGCGCGTTCGAGGTCGAGGGCGAGGCGGACGGGGTCGCCGTCGCGGTGGTCGTTCTCCAGGACCAGCGCCTCGGGCCGGAACCCGTGCGCGGCGAGGGCGGCGAGGGACTCCCGGACCGGGCCGTCCCCGTCGCCGAGGAGGTCTCGCGCCACCACGCCGCCGGTGCCGTCCTTGAGGTGGACGTGGGGCGCGAGCCAGGGGTGGACGGCCTCGACCAGGGCCACCGCGTCGACCCCGGCGACCCGCGGGTTGTAGGTGTCCAGCAGCAGCCGGAAGCCGTCCGCCGCGACCTGGTCGACCAGGCGGCGGGCGCGTGCCGGGTCGAGGTCGTTCTCGTTGGCCAGCAGCAGCCCGCGGGCCCGGGCCTCCGCCGCCGCCCAGGCCAGTACGGCGGCCGTGCGGTCCAGTTCCGCGCGGTCGGTGACGGCGCTGCGGCGGAAGCTGGGGACGAAGGCCAGCGGGGCACCGAGGGCGTGGGCGGCGTCCAGCACCCGGATCAGGACGCGTCGGACGCGCAGCGCGTCCCGGCCGCCCGGCGGGGCGTGCAGGCCGATGTCGTTGAGGGTGTTGCCCGCGACGGCGAGCGGTCGGACCCGGAGCCGGGCGCAGTGCTCCAGGATCCGCTCGACGGTGCCCGGCGCGTCGAGCCACGGCCCACGGCCGGGGCCGCCGAGGTCGAGCTGGAGGCCGTCGGCGCCGGCCCGGTGGGTGAGCCGGACCGCGTCGAGGTGGTCGCCGGGCAGGCGCCAGCCGGCCAGCCCGAGGAGCGGGGCGGCGGTCACGAGGCGGCGCCGGCCGCGGCCCTCGCGGTGGCGGTGGCGGTGGCCGGGACGGGGCGGCTCTGGGAGAGCGGCAGCCCCTCGCCGACCGGGCGCCAGCCGCCCTCGGGGTCCACCACCAGGTGGGCGCCGTGCAGTCCGGCGCCGGCCGTCGCCGCGAGCTCGCGGGCCAGCGGGGCGAAGCTCGCCGGGCGCATGTACGCGGTGTAGTCGAAGCCGTCGGGGCGCCGGCGCCGGATCCCGGGGGTGTCGACCATGCCGGCGGGCAGGGCCTGGACGATCCGCAGCGCCTCGGTGCCCGGCGGTTCGGCGGCCTCCTCCTGGGCGACGGAGTCGAGCAGGGCGGCGGCGCCCGCCTTGGTGGCGGCGTAGCCGGAGCGGCCCGGCCCGGCGTTGTAGACGACCTCGGAGGAGATGCCGAGGAACAGCCCGGGACGGTCGGGTCGGCGCAGGGCCGGGACGGTCCAGGAGAGGGTGAGCCAGAGGCCGTGCAGGTTGACGTCGAGTTGGCGGCGCCACTCGGCCTCGGTGCACTCGCGGAAGAGGGTCCGCCGGTCGCCGTAGTGGACGGCCGAGTAGCAGACGGCGTGCAGCGGTTCGGCGCCGGCCAGGGACAGGTTCTCGGCGACCCGGTCGGTGTCGGTCAGGTCGGTGGCCGCCCAGCGCAGCCGCTCGGCCCCGGGGCCGGCCGGGCGCGAGCGGCTGAGCACGGTGACGTCCAGCCCGGCCTCGGCCCAGGCGTCCGCGACGCCACGGCCGATGCCGGTGGACCCGCCGACGACCAGGGCGCGGCGGCGGGTGCGGTCGGGCGCGGTCACTGGGCCTCCAGGGGTGTGGGCGGCGCCGGGGCGAAGCGCACCGCGAGTTTGACGAGCCGGCTCCCGGCGACGCTGCGTCCGCCGCCGGCCGAGAGCCCGGTCATGATCCGGGCGGCCTCCGGCGGCCCGACGACGTGCGTCACCAGGTCGCGGTAGGCCTCCGGGTGGTGGCACAGCTCGGCGGCGGCCTCGGCGAGGTGGTCGTTGCCCACGCCGCGGTGGCCGGTCAGCCGGACGCGTCGGCCGTCGGCGGTGCGGGTGGTGGTGAAGGCGTACGGGACGGGGTGCCCGGCGCAGTTGGCGGCCCGGACGGCGGCCAGGTCGACGCCGGGCAGTTCGGTGACGGCGGCGCCGGGCGGGAGGCCGCCGAACAGGTCGACGGTCAGGTCGCCGGTCGCGTCGTCGTCGAGGTGGTCCGAGAGTCCGGGGCCGCCGAGCCGCAGGGCGGCGGCGAGCGCGGCGAGGGTCCCGTCGCGCGGGGTCGCGAGCAGGGCCGCGACCGGCCCGGAGCCCACCGGGGGCACCGGGTCGAGCGTCAACTCCACGCCGGGGAAGGCCCGTTCAGCGCTCCAGGCCAGCCCGTCCGGGGTGTGGTGGACGAGCAGGACGCGGACGTCGGCGCCGAGCCGGCGGCGGGCGGCCCGGACGGCGAGCTGCCCGATCGTCCCGTCGCCGTACACCACCAGGGTCCGGGGACGGCCGGCGGCCAGCAGGCCGAGGGCGTACCGGACGGCGGCCAACGGCTCGATCAGGGCGCCGAGCACCGGGTCGGGCTCCTGCGCCAGCGGCACCACCAGGCCGTCCCGGACGGCCGTCGCCGGGATCAGGGTGCGTTCCTGGAGCAGGCCGTCGACGTTGTGCCCGAGCAGGAAGGACGGGTCCGTCCGGTGGGTCGGGTTGACCACCACCGGGGTGCCCGGGCGGCGCAGGGCGGCGGGGACGCCCGGGCCGGCGGCGACCACCCGGGCGATGCCCTCGTGGCCGATCACCGGCGCCGGGTCGTCGCGCAGCCCGCGCAGCATCTGGATGTCCGTCCCGCACAGCCCGGCGACCTGGGTGGCGACGAGGAGTTCGCCCGGGGCGGGGGCCTGGGTGGGACGCAGCCGCAGCCGTACGCCGCCGGGCTCGCGGACCAGCGCGCGGTGGCTGGGGACGCGTTCGGCCGTCGTCACGTCGACGCTCCGGCCGCGATCCCGGCCCCGGCGAGGCTGTCGGCCTCGCCGGGGGCGGTGACGGTGATCCGCCGGTGCAGCCAGTCGGGGGTGCGGTCGCTGGTCAGGTAGAGGCCCTCGCGGGTGAGGTGGCCCAGCAGGGCGCGCCGGTAGTGGTGGCCGAGGCCGTGGACGACGCCGCCGGTCAGCACCACCTCGTCCAGCTCGGGGTCGAGGCAGAGCGCGGTGCGCAGGACGGCCGCGACGGGGGCGGTCGCGGCGTCGAGCAGGTCGGCGGCGAGCGTGTCCGGCCCGGGGCGTCCGTCCTGCCCACGCTGCGCGCCGGTCCCGTCCTGCTCGTCCTGCTCGTCCAGGGCCCGGCGCAGTGCCGTCTCGAAGGCGGTGCCGCCAGCGGTGAGCCGGCCGAGCCGGGAGGCCGCCCAACGGGCGGGCTCCCGGTGGGCGAGGGTGTCGGCCAGCCGGGCGATGCCGGGGCCGGAGGCGTAGGCGGCGAGGTGGCCGGGCCGGCCGCAGTCGCAGGTCAACTCGACTGTGCTGCGCAGGAGTTCGGCGTGCACCGGTAGGTGGCCGATCTCGCCCTGCAGTCCGCTGTCGTCGACCGGGATCCGGCGCTGCCGCTGGTCGAGCACCCGGCAGGCGATGCCGGAACTGATGGTCGCCAGCAGGACCTTGCGGTGGCCACTGCGCTCGGCGGCCGCGGCGGCGTGCAGCAGCGCGGCGGTGACGTCGTTGACGATGTGCCACCGGACGTCCGGGCGCCGGGCGGTCAGCGCGGCCCGCAGGTCGTACGGCTCGCTGTGCTCGCCCCACAGCGGGGCGGAGGCGTAGACGAGCCCGGAGCGGTGGTCGAGGGCCGCGCCGAAGGAGATGCCGACGACGGGGGCCGGGGTGTGCGGCACGCCGGCGCACAGCTGGCGGACCATCATGTCCTGGAGCTCGGCGACGGTGGCCGAGGGGAAGCGCTTGAAGCTGGGGGAGGGGTGCGTGGTGCGGGTCCCCAGCCCGCCCCGGCGCTGCCAGACGGCCCGGCGGATGTGGGTGCCGCCGACGTCGAAGACGGTGATGTCCGCAGGCGCCTGGCCGCCCGGCGAGGCGTCCGGCAGAGTGTCCCGGCCGCCGCCCGGCGAGGTGTCCGGAGAGGCGTCCGGCGAGGCCTGGGGCACGGTGCCCGCGCTCATACCGCCGCGCCGACGAGCTCGGCCCGCGCATCCGTCGTCCAGGCGCCGATGAACTCCAGGGCCCGGCCGAGCTCCGCCGGGGTGAGGTCGTTGGCGAAGACGACGGAGCCGATGCCCCGGGTGAGCGGGACGCGCTGGAGGCCGTCCCGGTGCTTGACCGCGTCGGCGAGCGCCTCCTCCAGCAGCTCCTGGGTGAAGATCGGGTGGGCGACGGGGAGTCGGAAGCCCTGGAGGAGTCTCAGTGCCCGGTCGGTGTCGTGCGCGGAGAGGTGGCCGCGGAGGTGGGCGAGGGCGAGGCAGATGGCCATGTCGACGGCGACGGCCTCGCCGTGCAGCAGGGGCGGGTCGGCGCGCAGTTCCAGGGAGGGGCTGAACGTGTGGCCGTAGTCGACGGAACGTTCCAAAACCTGTTCCCAGAGATTGGGTTCCAGTTCGTCGAGCATCCCGGAGATGGCCCGGGACAGCACCTCGCTGACCGCCGAGCCGCAGCCGCCCAGGGTCTCGGGGGTGATGTCGCCGACGGTGGCCTCCAGCAGGTCGAACAGGACGGCGTCCTTGACCAGCGCCATCTTGATCACCTCGGCGATGCCGTTGGCGACGTGCCGGGGGTCGATGGTGCGCAGGAAGTGCGGTTCGATCAGGGCGAGTTCGGGGGCGAAGTAGGCGCCCAGGCGGTTCTTGTGGTGGCCGTGGTTGATTCCGGTCTTCACGCCGATGCCGGCGTCGATCTGGCCGACCAGCGTGGTGGGGACGCGGATGTAGGGCACGCCGCGGCGGTACATGCTCGCCGCGAAGCCGACGATGTCGAGGACGACGCCGCCGCCGACGGCGACGACCTTCTCGGCGCGGCGCAGGATGCCCATCCGGGACATGGCCTCGGTGACGAGGACGGCCTGCTCCAGGGACTTGGCGTCCTCGTCGCCCTGGACGACCTGCCAGGTCGCGTCGATCAGCCAGCGGTCGAAGTACGCGGCGAAGCGCTCGTGGTAGAGCGCGTCGACGGCGGAGTCGATCGCGAGCAGGCAGCGGAAGGGCCTGCCGTGGCCGCCGCCGACGGCGCGGGCGAGGGTGGGGTCGTCGAGGTCGAGCAGCCCGCGCACCATGCTGACGCTATAGGCGACGGGCTGTTCGGCCCGGACGTTCCAGTGCAGGCCGGGCGGCTTGGGGAGATCCGCTACCGGGTTCAGGCCGGTCGGGCGGTGGTGCGTGGTCGGGCCGGGGAGTGGGGTACCGGACATGACGAAACCTCCGTGAGCGTCCTCGAGCGGGGGAGTGGGCGGTGGGAACGAGTCGACCGTCCGCCTGTTGTCGGCCTCGAACGCTAGTGCTCGATCCGTATACACGGCAACGTGATGGCGGTCACAGTAGATGCATTCGAATGCATATTTCTGGACTATTACTTCGCATGGAGTCCTGTTGCGGGGAGGTGAAGCGGCATGAAGCGGCCCCGGTCGCGGGTGGTGGCCTGCGACCGGGGCCGGTGCGGGGAGGGGGTGCTCAGTCGATCGGCACCGCGGGCGCGTACCGCAGCCGGGCGACGAGCGAGGCGGTGGAGTCGCTCAGGGCGGCCGAGTCGAGTGCCTCGGCGAGGGCCTTGCGCAGGGTCTGCTCGGCCTCCCCGGCCAGCCGCCGGCCGGCCTCGGTGATCCGCACGTCCACCCCGCGCTTGTCGTCCAGGGCGCTGCGCCGCACCACCCACTCGGCGTCCTCCAGGCGGGCGGTCATCCGGCTGACCGAGGGCTGGTTGGCGCCGAGGGTCTTCACCAGGTCCGACATCCGCAGGGTGCCGTCGCGCTGCTCGGCGAGCGAGAGCAGGAGCAGCAACTCGTTCATGGAGACCCCGTGGCTGCGGGTCAGCCGCCTGCCCGCGGTCGCGTTGACCTGCTCCATCAGGCGGGTGAGCTGTCGCCAGATGGCGATCTCGTCCCGCCCGCTCCCCGGTCCCCATGTCTCCATCGACGCGGCCCCTCACTGAGTCCTTCGGAACGTTCTGCTTGTCCGTCCGCCACTGTTTTCCAGCGTAACTCTTTGCGGCAGTTGACCACCCAGGCACGTTCGTCCATTATCTATATGCAATCGCATACATCATCCTTGAACCTGGCTCCCTACGAAAGGCTTGGGTCGCCATGCCACTGCCCCTCCTGGCCCTGATGCTCGGAGTGTTCTGCGTCGGCACCGCCGAGGTCGTCATCGCGGGGATCCTGCCCGAGATGTCCGCCGATCTGGGCGTGACCATCCCGACCGCCGGCCTGCTGGTCACCGGTTACGCGCTGGGGGTGACGATCGGGGGGCCGATCATCACCCTGCTGACCACCAAGTGGTCCCGCAAGGGGCTGCTGCTCACCCTGATGGGCGTCTTCATCGTCGGCAACGTCATCGCCGTGCTCGCCCCCAACTACCCCACGCTGATGGGCGCGCGCATCTTCACCTCGCTCAGCCACGGCACCTTCGCCGCCGTCGCCTGGCACGTCGCCGCCCTGATGTCCCCGCCGGACAAGCAGGCCACCGCGATGGCCAAGATCGCGCTCGGCTTCAACTTCGCCAACGTGCTCGGCTCCCCGATCGGCACCTTCATCGGACAGCACTTCGGCTGGCGCGCCACCTTCGGCTACGTCACCGGCTTCGCCGTGCTGTGCCTGCTGCTGATCGTCAGGTTCGTGCCCGGCGCGCTGTCCACCGAGGGCGAGGGGGGCGCGGAGGGGAGCCTGTCGCTGCGCGAACAGATGAAGGTGTTCCGCAAGGGGAGTCTGCAACTGTCCATGCTGATCACCGTGTTGGCCCAGGGAGCGGTCTTCACCACCTCCACCTACCTGGCCCCGCTGCTGCGCGACATCGGCCACTTCGCGCCCGCCATGGTCGGCATCCTGCTGATCGTCTTCGGCATCGGCTCCGTCCTCGGCAACATCCTGGGCGGCAGGGCCGCCGACGCCAACGTGATGCGCGGCGTGCTGCGCGCCCAGAGCGCCCTGCTGGTCGCCCTGCTGCTGTTCTGGCTCGCCGCGCCCCACCAGGTCCCGGCCGCGATCGCGCTGTTCCTGTTCGGCGCCGCGGGCTTCTCCATCATCCCGGCGCTCCAGGCACGGATCCTCGCGGTGGCCGCCGCCGCGCCCGCCCTCGCCCTCTCGGCCAACGTCTCCGCGTTCAACCTGGGCAACGGGCTCGGCGCCTGGCTCGGCGGCGCGACCATCGACCTCGGCTACGACGCCCGGGCCGTCACCCTCACCGCCGCCCTCGCCACGGCGGTCGCCCTGACCCTCTCGGTGCTGATGTGGGCCCGCGGCCGCCGCGAGGCGCCGGAGCCCGCCGCCGCCGCGCCCGCCGCCCGCGCGGACGGCGTGGACGCCGAACTGGCCCGGAAGGCCGGACCCCCGGAGCCCGGACTCCCCGCCGC